>JANPGA010000293.1:0-12896 GCA_031423735.1 Bacteroidota bacterium
CATTACTGCAAATTTCCAAGTAACGCCACCATCAACTGTACGAACAAAATTTCGAGTTGGTGCAATAGGCGTTGTGGTAGCATTTTGAGGGTTTCCCCAAACGATGTTAGCATCGATGGCCCTAATGTCATTAATAAAGCCTGTATAGGCTAATGGTACATTTTGGCTTACCCATTGAGCTTGTGATGCAATTGTGGTTAAGGCAATAATAATAGTAAGTAAAATTTTCTTCATGGTATTAATTAATTTGTATGGTTATTAGAATCTCAAAAGTATGTTTTTAAAAACGAAAATTGGTAGTTATTTTTTGTTTTTACAAAACTTAATTGAATTTGATTTAAAGATTGCCCAATCAAAAAATTAAAAATGGGAAAAATAGACTTTTAGAAGGCAATATTAAAAATTATAGATAAACACCTTTTTCACCTTTTGCTCGCCATCCTTAATAAATTGAATCAGATAAATACCTGTAGGAAGTGTACTTACTGAGAAGTAATTGTGCTGATCAAATCCTTCGGAAGCATAAAATTGATCGTCCAATTTACGATAACCTTGTGGATCAAAAATACTGATAGAGATAACACCTCTTTTTTTAACATAATAATTCACATCAATAGTGCCAATTTGAATTAATGTAGGAGTGAAATAAATGTCGAATGCCCCGCAAATACCATCGGTAAAATTCTGAAGTCCGTTTTGATAATAAGCAACGCAAGTATTTCTATAGGTATTCCCATCACAAGCACAAACTGGATGATAATCTGGAGGACAAGAATAAGAAGGTTGAGCCAAAAATAATGTGTCTTTACAGGGCCCGAAAAATTGTGCTGAAGCTCCATGAGCTACTAACATGAAAACACATAGTACAATGCTTGAAATTAATATTTGACTCCTTTTCACCACACAAAGGTAAGAAGCAATCTCCAATAAAAAGTCCCTCCAAAATGGAAGGACTCTATTTTTTAATAAAATATCGTTAAAAATTACTCACCACCTAGACTTGCGGCTGCAAAATCACGGTTTAAACGGGCAATGTTTGTTACAGAAATTCCCTTTGGACATTCTGCTTCGCATGCTTCTGTATTAGTACAAGCACCAAAACCTGCTTCATCATGTGCTTTCATCATTTTTAAAACACGCATTTTACGCTCAGGTTGTCCTTGAGGCAATAAGGCATATTGAGATACTTTAGCTGACATGAACAACATCGCTGATGAGTTTTTACAAGCAGCAACACATGCACCACATCCAATACATGCAGCAGCATTAAAAGCTTCTTCTGCATTATGCTTTTGAACTGGGATACTATTAGCATCAGGAGCTGAACCAGTATTTATACCAACAAAACCACCAGCTTGCTGAATTAATTCAAAAGCAGTACGATCAACAACTAAATCCTTTAATACGGGGAACGCACTTGCTCTCCATGGCTCAACAACAATTGTATCGCCACTTTTAAAGCTACGCATATGCAATTGACAAGTAGTAACTCCACGATTCGGACCATGTGCTCGTCCGTTGATGTACATACTACACATTCCACAAATTCCTTCACGACAATCATGATCAAAAGCAACAGGATCTTTCCCATCCTTTATAAGCTGCTCATTCATCACATCCATCATTTCTAAAAACGACATGTCAGGTGAAATATGTTTTGCTTGATACGTTTCGAAACGACCTGCGTCCGACTTGTTTTTTTGTCTCCACACTTTAAGTGTGATATTCATGTTTCCGCTCATGGTATCGAGGGATTGTTTTTAAGGTTGAAATTATATTTTTCGATTTCAGATCGAATACTTCTCTTATTTGTAAGAACGTTGAGTCAACTTTACATTTTCAAACACTAATTGTTCTTTATGTAATTCTTCAGGTTGATTTTCACCTTTGTATTCCCAAGCAGCAACATAACAGAAGTTTTCATCATCACGTAATGCTTCACCTTCTGGCGTTTGATATTCTTCACGGAAGTGACCACCACAACTTTCATTACGGTTTAAGGCATCATTCATCATTAATTCGCCAAGCTCTAGGAAGTCAGCAACACGGCCAGCCTTTTCCAGGTTTTGATTTAATTCTAAATCAACGCCTGGAACCAATAGATTTTGCCAGAACTCTTGGCGTAGGGCTTTGATTTTTTTGATTCCTTCGGTTAATCCAGTTGCTGTACGTCCCATTCCACAATGTTCCCACATCAACAAACCTAATTCACGATGATAATCATGAACTGTTTTTTTACCTTTTATTGAAAGTAACTTATTAAGTCGTTCTTTCACTTGTTTCTCTGCTTCTATAAATTCCGGTGAATCATTGGCAACAGGTTTACGTTCAACTCCTGCTAAATAATCACCAATTGTATAGGGCAATACAAAATATCCATCAGCTAATCCTTGCATTAACGCAGATGCCCCTAAACGATTTGCTCCATGATCACTAAAATTTGCTTCACCACAAGCATACAATCCCGGCACAGTAGTCATCAAATTATAATCTACCCATAATCCACCCATTGTATAATGAACAGCAGGATAAATCATCATTGGTGAAGTGTAAGGATCTTCGCCAGTAATTTGCTTGTACATATCGAAAAGGTTACCATATTTTGCAGCAACAGCTTTTTGGCCTAATCGATGAATTGCATCTTTAAAATCAAGATAAACAGCAAGCTTAGTAGTCCCAACTCCAAAACCTTTATCACACATTCCTTTTGCAGCACGAGAGGCGATATCGCGAGGAACAAGGTTTCCAAATGAAGGGTAAATTCTTTCTAAATAATAATCGCGCTCATCTTCTGGGATATCAGCAGCTGGCCGAGGATCATCTTTTTTCTTTGGCACCCAAATACGACCATCATTTCTTAAAGACTCAGACATCAACGTAAGTTTTGACTGATGATCACCAGAAACGGGAATACACGTTGGATGAATTTGTGTAAAGCAAGGATTACCAAAATAGGCTCCTTTTTTATGTGCTCTCCAAATAGCAGTACCATTCGATCCTCTGGCGTAAGTGGTAAGATAAAACACGTTTCCATATCCACCTGTGCAAAGGACTACAGCATGTGCACTGTGACGTTCGATTTCACCAGTTACCAAATCACGAGCAATTATCCCTTTCGCCTGACCATCCACCATCACTAATTCCAACATCTCATGACGAGTGTAGCTCTTCACCATACCAGCTCCTATTTGGCGATTCATTGCTGAATATGCTCCTAACAATAGTTGCTGACCGGTTTGACCTCTGGCATAAAACGTTCGAGACACTTGCGCACCACCAAAAGATCGATTATCAAGCAATCCACCATATTCACGAGCGAATGGAACACCTTGGGCAACACATTGATCAATTATATTTACACTCACTTGAGCAAGTCGATGAACATTACCTTCACGCGCTCTATAATCACCGCCTTTCACCGTATCATAAAAAAGACGATAAACAGAGTCACCATCATTACGATAATTTTTTGCGGCATTTATTCCACCTTGAGCTGCGATACTATGAGCACGGCGAGGACTATCTTGCACACAAAAGGTTTTTACATTATACCCTAATTCGGCCAATGAAGCTGCGGCAGATGCACCTGCTAGTCCGGTCCCTACAATGATTACATCGTATCGACGTTTGTTAGAAGGGTTAACTAAATTTAATTTAAACTTATGCTTGTCCCATTTTTCTGAAAGTGGGCCAGCAGGTATTTTAGCGTCGAGCGTCATATCGTCAACAGATTATTTAAAGAAGAGGAAGTAAACTGGCATTGCAGCAAATAATACTGGAATAAGAATACCGAATACTGCAGTTCCGATACCTTGTATAAGACCTTTATAACTTTGAGAACGAATCCCAAGCGTTTGGAATGCACTTTGGAAACCATGCATCAAATGAAAGGCAAGTGCAAACATAGAAACGACATAAAACAAAACATAAAGAGGTGATTTAAATGCTTCACTAACTTCACCATAAAGGTTTTTTACAATTACCACTTCGTTTCCATTTTCAAAATAATGTTTAGGGCCAGTAAATTGATCAAAAGGAACTTCAAAAACTTGAGTTTCACCTGTTATTCCATTGGTATTGTATTGCAACACTTCCATTGGACTAAAATGAAACTCTCTCCAAAAATTCCCCATATGCAAAACAATAAAAACCAAAAGGATAGATCCTAATAATCCCATATTACGAGAAGACCATTTTACGGGTCCGTTATCTTTTTTACCCTCATATTTAACAGGACGGGCTTTTTGATTTCGTAAAACCAAGTAAAAACCGTTAAAGGCATGCAATAATATAAATGCATAATTCACATATGACACCACCTTAATTGGAGGGAAAGTAGTCATAAAGACTGCATATTGATTGAATGCCAGACCTCTATCATTTTTAAACAGAGCAAGATTACCAGACATATGCACCACTACGAAGAGGCACAAAAACAAACCGGTGAGCGCCATCAGCCACTTTCGCCCTACCGATGAGTTTAGAAACTCAAAGAATTTATTCATAATTGATATATAACAAGATGAAGCCCTAAACAGTTTAGGGAGCACAAATTTAACTTTGATTACAATAGGTACGGAGAAAATTTCAACTATTTAGACACAATCTTAATTGTTTATGAAACAATTGAAATCTATTTTTAAAAATTAGCCACTCAAAAGATTTTATTCAACCGATGGTAATTCGTAGATTCGTAGCATTAAACTAAGAAGGAAGTAGATTAAATTGAATTTCAACCTAAAAAACCCAAACACTAATGAAATATTTAAGCATCGACGCTAAACTATTTATTGAAAATCGTGAGCGTTATAAGTCACTCTTACAGCCTAACTCAATTGCTTTTTTTAATGCAAATGATGAAATGCCAAAAAATGGAGATGGAAATTTCCCTTATCGTCAGAATTCGGATTTGTTTTATTTGACGGGAATTGATCAAGAGCAAACCATACTAGTTATTTTTCCTGATGCACCAATTTCTAAATACAAAGAAATATTATTTTTAAAAAAGACCAACGAACATATTGCTGTTTGGGAGGGTCATAAATACACGAAAGAAGAAGCGCGAAACGCATCTGGAATTCAAAGTATTTATTGGCTAGAAGATTACAATAGCATCATTCCAATGTTAATGAATCATGCTAAAAACGTTTATGTAAACATCAATGAAAACGATCGATTTTCAAGTGAGGTTCCTTACCGTGAACTACGATTTGCAAAAGAACTTCAAAATAAATATCCTGTTCATACATACCATCGTTCAGGACCAATAATGGCTCAGCTTCGATCCATAAAGCATGATATTGAAATTAAATTAATGCAGAAGGCAATCGACATCACAGAAAAGGCTTTTCGCAGAGTAATGCGTTTTGTGAAACCTGGTGTGATGGAATATGAAATAGAAGCAGAAATCACACATGAGTTTATTCGCAAACGTGCGAACGGTCATGCCTATACTCCTATCATTGCTTCCGGGAAAAATGCAAATGTGTTGCATTATATTGACAACAATATGGAATGCAAAACTGGTGAAGTTATTTTGATGGATTTCGGTGCTGAATATGCAAATTATGCAGCAGACTTAACCCGATGTGTTCCTGTTAGCGGAGAATTTAGTGATCGTCAGCGTGATGTTTACAATGCAGTATTAAGAGTTATGCGCCAAGCTACTAAAATGCTAGTTCCTGGAAATACGATAGAAAAATATCATCTTGAAGTTGGAAAAATAATGGAAGGTGAATTAATTGGATTAGGATTGCTTGATAAAAATGAAGTAAAAAACCAAAATCCAGAAATGCCATTATACAAACAATATTTTATGCATGGCACTTCACATTTTTTAGGATTAGATGTGCATGATATTGGCAACCGATATGAGCCTATGAAGCCAGGAATGATTTTTACCTGTGAACCTGGAATTTATATTCCACAAGAAAATCTTGGCATTCGCTTAGAAAATGATATTCTCATCACAACAAAAGATCCAATTGATTTAATGGCATCGATTCCTGTTGAAGTTGAAGAAATTGAAGAAGCAATGCGCGAAGCAGCAGAAATGAGAGCAGCACATTAACCTCGAAATCTGCACACTTATAACCCTGAAGTCTGACGAAGTCTGTACTTCTATAACCCTGAAGTCTGACGAAGTCTGTACTTCAGGGTTATCCCCAAACCTTAGTTCCTTCAGTACAATTTTTACACATCTCGATTTCACTTCGTGATCGTAAAACTGTTGCTCTGAAATTTGTGTAGGCTTCATTATTCCACAAACTATTAAAGGATTCCTGTTGAAGATTGCCCATTTTATACCATGCATCTTTATCAAAACAACAAGGAACAACACTTCCATCCCAAGTGATCACACAAGAATGCCATAGCTTCCAGCAATGATTTAACAATTCGTTTTTAATCGAATATTTTCCATCAGCATTTAATTCATATCGAGAATATTTATCGATAGTTGGAATTAAATCATTACCGTTTTCATAATCGTAAATCTGTGCGGTTTTTAATCCTACTTCATCAATGCCAATTTCGTCAGCAAGTTTTTTCACTTCATCAATTTGATGTTGATTTGGTTTAACAACCAGAAACTGAAAAATTAGATGTGGTGTTTTCGATTTCAATTCACGTTTCCATTTTACCATGTTTCGCGCACCTTCCAAAACTTTCTCAAGTTTACCACCCTTTCGATATTGCTCATAAACTTCTTGAGAACTGCCATCGATGGAAATTATCAAACGATCCAATCCCGATTCAACCGTTTTTTTTGCGTTTGCATCCGATAAGTAATGTGCATTGGTAGAAGTAGCGGTGTAAATTCCTCGATCAGAAGCATATTTTACGAGTTCAGTAAATTGAGGGTGCAAATACGGTTCTCCTTGAAAATAAAAAATCAGATACCACAAATCACTAGCAACTTCGTCTATAACTTTTCGAAACAACTCTTCCTCTAACATCCCCGTAGGTCGGCTAAACGAACGCAAACCGCTTGGGCATTCAGGACAACGCAAATTACAAGAAGTGGTAGGCTCAAAAGATATAGATATTGGCATTCCCCAATGAATAGGCTTACCTGTCCATCTTGCAAAATAATAACTCGCTAAAACTTTGGCTGCATTTAAAACTCTACGAGGTTTAGCTTTCGATATAAAATTCAATCCGTCGTGGAAATTCCTGTTCATAGAGTTTGCAAAGGTAAGTGTAAATCAACTTAAAACAATATAATTCTTGTTTCTGTGTTTAGCTTTAGAATATTAAATTTTCGGACTCAAGAATTAACAAAAACTAGACTTAAATACCAAAATAAAATGACCCATAAATTACATATAAAATCTCTTCCTACAAACAAATTAATTATCTTTACTTTTTGAATATCAAAAAATTTCTTCTGCAATTGAGATACCATTTAACTTTATTTAATAAAAGTAACTTAATTGATTTACATTTATGAAATACAACTTTACCAATAACTCAACTAAAGGACAACTAATTCTTCTTCAAAACGAAGAGGATATTCGATCCAACTATTTTGAGGAAAGTAAAGACTTTACATTTCACACGATTGCTTGGAATCGAGGAGAGAATCAAATAGTAACCATTGATCAAGTTGAATATGTGTTTGAAAAAAACGCCATTCTGCCATTGATGCTTAACCAAACGTATAGCTTTGAAAAATCGGAGGCTATTGTTGCGTGGAAATTTAATAGAGAATTTTATTGCATCTTAAATCATGATGCAGAAGTTGGCTGTGTTGGTTTCTTATTTTTTGGTCCAATTTCTACTATGTTTATTAAAATTAGTTCTGAATATGAGGTTAGATTAAATCAATTACGAGAAATATTTATTGAAGAGTTTGAATCAGCAGATTCTATTCAAGGAGATATGTTACGTATGCTATTGGTAAGATTAATAATTAAACTTACTAGATTAGCAAAAATTCAATTTATAGAAAAAGATATTGTTAATGAAAAACAATTTAATATAATTCGGCAGTATAATGTTTTAGTAGAATTTCATTTTAGAAAAGAACATCAAGTAAAATTTTATGCTGAACAATTAAATAAATCACCAAAAACGATTTCCAATATTTTTTCAATGTATAGCAAGAAATCTCCACTAAATATTATTCATGACAGAATAATAACTGAAGCAAAAAGACTATTCTATTATACTGATAAGTCGGTGAAAGAGATCTCTGTTGAATTGGGCTTTGAAGATTCGGCACATTTTAGTAAGTTTTTCAAAAATTACACATCACAAAGTCCAACAGAGCTAAAAAAAGCTACTTCCGACAGTATTTAAGGACGTATATACACACCTTCGGGAAAAATCGCCATTTTTTGTTAATCATAAAGGTAGCACCTTTGCCATGTTGATAATTAGATGATACTCTTTTGGCAATTCACATTATTGGTAATAGAGAATTCATTTTAAATTTCAACATTAACAACATTATAATCACAAAGATTCCCTATGAAAAAGAAATTAGTATTATTTATTTTCAGTTTACTCCTGATGAATAATTCGTTTGCACAAATTGCAATTCGTACAAAACATTTTAATTTAGACAAAGGGATAGCTATACAAGGTTACGACCCTGTTGCATATTTCACAGTTAATAAAGCGGTTAAAGGCAAAAAAGAATTAGCAGCCTCTTTTGAAGGAGCAACCTATTATTTTTCTAATCCAGCAAATAAAGAGTTGTTTCTTAAAACCCCTAAAAAATACGAACCTGAATATGGTGGATGGTGCTCATATGCAATGGGTGCTACTGGTGAAAAAGTAGAAATTGACCCAGAAACATTTAAAGTGGTTAATGGGAAATTAAATTTGTTTTATAATGCTTTTTTTAACAATACTCTTCCTAAGTGGAATAAAGACGAAGTAAATCTAAAAAACAAAGCTGATAAAAACTGGTCAAATACCTTCAAATAAAATATGAAAACTAAAAATATTATAAGTCTAATTTTGCGCATTGTTGCTGCAATAATCCTACTACAAACACTCTATTTTAAATTCACTGCTCATCCAGAATCTGTTGTTTTATTTACGAAATTAGGTGTTGAACCATGGGGAAGAATTGGAACTGGAATAATTGAATTAATCACTGGAATATTACTTATCTATGGACCAACAGCAATTATTGGAGCCATTATGGGAATTGGATTAATGGCTGGAGCTATTGCATCCCATATAATGGTAATTGGTATTGAATCACAAGGTGATGGAGGGCAATTATTCATGCTTGCAATAATTGTATTGGTTACATGCATTTTAATTTTAGCGCTAAATAAAGAAAAAGTAATAAATTTGATGAAGCAATTTAAACTCATTAAAAAATAAAATTAATGATCTAATAGGTGTAACTTTATATAATCACCAAAAACTATTATAAGTACAATTATGTTTAAATTAGGAGTGTTAAAGTAAAATAAAATTATAGAAATGATATTTCATCAACTTAAAGATCAATTAAATTTATTGACGGAATTATTGCGCACAATAAATAATGATCAATATACAAAAAAATTAAGCTATTTAGGAGATGCTAGCATCGGTGGTCATACTCGCCATATAATTGAGTTATTAAAATGCGTTGTTTCCGGATACATCTTAGGAAGTGTTGATTACAATAACAGAATTAGAAATTTATCAATTGAATTGGACAAAAGTACGGCTTGTGATGAAATTGAATTGCTTATAGGTTCTATCATTCAAGAAGATAAAAAAATGGAATTGTTAACGGAAGAGGATCATGGAATGAGTTCATCAAAAGTAATTACAAGCTATTTCCGTGAAATCGTTTATAATACAGAACATACTATTCATCACTTAGCTTTGATAAAAGTTGGACTACGAGAAATGAAATTAGAAATTGTAGATGAATCATTCGGTATGGCATATTCGACTATTAAGTATAAATCAACTTTAACAACTAAATAAATGTGTACAGTTGTTTTTTATCCTACAATGGATAAACTTTTTTTTGCTTCCATTAGAGATGAAAGTCCTAGTAGGGGAAAAGCAAGTGTGCCGGCATATTTTACAAACAACTCATTACATTATCTTGCACCTTTTGATCCAACTGGTGGTGGTACTTGGGTTGGAATTAATGAAAAACAATCGATCATTATTTTGTTGAATGGTGGATTTAAAAAACATGTTCGTAAGGAAAAATACAGAATTAGCAGAGGACTTATTGTAAAAGAATTGCTCTCAGAAGAAATGCCTGTGGTAAAATGGTCGCTTATGGATCTTGAAGAAGTTGAACCATTTACTTTAATTGTATGGAGTGATAAAAAATTGTTTCAGCTCGTTTGGGATGGTGAAAGCAAACATAGAATATTAGTTTCTTCTAATAACCCACATATTTGGTCTTCATCTACTTTGTATTCAAATGAAGTGAAGGAAATACGAAAGAATTTATTTAATGAATGGATTAAAAATATTGATGAATTTTCAGAATCAGAACTGTTGAACTTTTTTTCTTCCTTTAAAAATCTTCAACAAGGATTTATTATGAATAGAGATGAAAAAGTAAAAAGTTTAAGTATTACTTTCCTTGAATTATCAACAGAGAAAGCTGAAATTACCTATCATGAACTGGCAACTCAAAAAATAACTAAGACTACCATGAATGGTTTTAAAAATGATGATAATTTATCATGTCCTGTATATTTTTAGGTATTTATGAAAAAAATATTGTTGCTCCTTTTTGGTATCGCATATACCACCTTTGCATTGTCAGGGATGAAGATGCGAATGGACGACAATACTGCTATTAAAGAATTTGCAACACAAAAAATTGAATTAAAAATAAAATCATTTTATAATCAAGGATTTCAAGTTCATTATGTAAAAGTGGGTTCAGATACCTTACCTACGCTTTTTTTTGTTCATGGCTCACCAGGAAGTTGGGATGCTTTTAAGTCGTATTTAGTGGATTCGGATTTGCGAAAAAAATTTAGAATGATAGCTATTGATCGACCAGGTTTCGGTTATAGTGATTTTGGAGAAGCTCTTTCATTAGATGATCAAAGCAAATTAATAAGTAAGTGTATAAAACAAGAATTAAACAATAAACCTTTTCATTTAATCGGACATAGCATAGGTGGACCAGTAATAGTAAAGCTCGCACAAATGCATCCTGAGTATTATTCGTCGCTAGTAATATTGGCAGGTTCCATTTCACCATATCTTGAACCTAAAGAGCCTATGAGGTATGTTTTCAATACAATTCCACTTAGGTTTTTAATTCCTGGGGCATTCCGACCATCCAATACCGAAATAATTTCTTTCAAAAAAGAATTGTATTCATTAGATTCCAATTATAAAAATCTACAAATGCCCATTTTATTTATTCATGGAAACAAAGATCCTTTAGTATCTGTAAAGAATGTAGAATATGGATTTAGTAAATTGAAATCAAATACGCATGTAACAAAAATTATCATTGAAGGAGCAAATCATTTTATTCCTTGGCAACATTTTGATGAAATAAAAGCACAATTACTAAACCTTACTACTAGCTAAAAATTAGATATTGAATTACAATGAATAATATCGCTAATTCTGTAAGTGCATTTGAATATGCAACTGTATTAATATCTATAATTTTAGGTCTTGGCATTACCCAAATTTTAACCTCCATTTCTGAAGTAATACAAGATTACAACAAAACAAAACTATATTGGCCTCATACCATCTGGATTGCATTTATCTTGTTTCTTCATATTCAAGATTGGTTCATTCTTTATCAATTAAAATTTTTGCCTTCTTGGTCATTGCCTTCCATAATTTTCATACTTCTATATCCAATCGTATTATTTATATCAGCACGAATTATAATGCCCGAAAAAGGAGATGAATTTTGCCACGACATGAAATCATTTTATTATAAAAGATTTAAATTGTTTATGTATCTTTTCTCGTTATGTATTATTTTATCGATTTCATTTAACTTAATCTACTTAAATGATACATTAACAAACCAAATTTTATTACTTGCATTTTTAATTGTCACATTATACATTGCTTACTTTGAAATTAAAAATGAGCTGTTGCATAAAACAATTTCCATATTAATCCTATTATCAACCATCATAAGTGTTATTTTCGAACGAAATATGTGGACCATACAATAAGCCTTATGACTCCATTTCAAAGAACTATTAAAAATCGAATTACGAAATTAACTCATTGGGAATATTGGCCAATGAACGTTGTATATTTCCTCTCAGCATTTTATTACCTGTACCTTTCGATAAAAGCTAAATCATTATTTTTTTTCTCGGCTTCAAATCCTTCAATAGAAACTGGTGGAATGTTTTTTGAATCAAAATCAAAAATTTTTGATATTCTTCCTAAAGAGTATTTACCAAAAACAATTAAAATTAGTGATACAGATTCTCAACAAGAATTACTAAACCAATTTAACAAAAATGAATTTAACTTCCCCGTAATCGTTAAGCCCGATCGTGGCGAAAGAGGATGGGGAGTAACAATTGTAAATTCATTAGATGAATTAATAGCTTATAAATTATCTCATCCAATCGATTTTCAACTTCAAGAATACATCAATTACCCAATAGAATTAAGCGTTTTTTATTTTCGTTCTCCTAAAAATGAAAAAGGTATCTTAACATCAATAACTCAAAAAGAATTATTATCGGTAACAGGAGATGGCACGTCGACCATTGAACAATTAATTGAACAAAAACCGAGAGCCCTCCTTCAATACAATGTTCTAGAAAAACAATTTCGTTCTGAATGGAAGTCTGTTTTACCATTAGGAGAAAAAAAAGTGCTAGTTCCTTATGGGAATCATGTAAGAGGTGCTTTGTTTAATGATTATTGCCATATAATTGATGAGCAACTAACAACAGTTTTTGATGAAA
>JANPGA010000294.1:0-3468 GCA_031423735.1 Bacteroidota bacterium
TCCTTCTAAAGCTCCTTAACTTTGAGAGGGAAACCTGAACAATAATCTCCAAACGACGTAAAAAGGTGGTCTAAATATCTTCACTATGAAATTCAGTCCTCAAATTTATCTTTTAGCCTTGGCAATTGTTGTTATTTCTTCTTGCAAAAAAGAAAATACAGCCCCTAACCCTTCTACCACTGGAGCAGAATATTTTTCTTCAGTTGTTGGAATGAACCGAATATATCAAGTCGATTCTATTTATTGGGATGACTTTAACAATACTAATGATACCGTTAGTTATCAAGTTAAAGAAGTAATTCCTTCTACTTTTATTGATAACCAAGGTCGTCCCACTCAAAGGGTAGAGCGTTATAGAGTTGATTCGGCTTCTGGCAATTGGGTTATTTGGAAAGTTTGGTATTCAAATGTTACAACAACTACAGGCGAACGAATTGAAGATAATATCCGCTACCTAAAGCTAACTTTTACTCCATTTTTGAATGCAACATGGAACGGAAATACTTATAATACACTTGGTGAACATGAATATATCATAACAAAATTTAATGTTCCAGAATTTTTTGGTGGCCTACAATTTAACGCTACGCTGACAATAAAACAAACAGATGATGATAACTTAGTGTATCGCAAATATGATGAAGAACGTTATGCAAAAGGCGCTGGTCTTTACTACCGCATTAATGAAGATGTAGAAAAAATATTTGGCACAACAAACATTAAATCTGGTTATATTTACACCGAAACATTACTCTCCTACTCTATTACACCATGACCAAATATTATCTTCTCTCTTTAATTCTTTTTTTAAATATCACTTTTTCCAATGCACAAGATCGATATGTAATTCGTTTTACTGATAGAAATAATTCTCCATTTTCTTTATCACAACCACAACAATTTTTATCACAACGTGCCATAGATAGGCGCAACAAATTTAATATTGCGTTAGAGCAAAATGATCTGCCTGTAAATCCTAATTATGTTCAAGGAGTTGCATCAGCAGGAGCTACGATTTTAAATGTAAGTAAGTGGTTTAATGCTGTTATTATTGAGACTGCTGATCCAAATGTTTTAAATGCGATCAATCAACTACCCTATGTTGTAAACACTACAAATGTTGGACGACAATTATTAAATCCTGTAGGGAAAGTTAAAAATAAGTTTGATAAAGAAGAACTTCAGATTACAAATTACCAATCGAACCATCTACAACGTTCTGGGGCTTTCAACTATAATCACTCTTTTAACCAAATCAATATGATTGGATTAGAAGGTTTACACAATTCAGGTTTTGCAGGTGAAGGAATGATCATTGCAGTTTTAGATGCAGGATTTTTTAATGCTGATTCAATGCATTGTTTTGATAGTTTGTTTATACAAAATCGCATTATTTCTACATATGATTTTGTTCACAATGAAACGAATGTTTACAACGATAATTATCATGGATCATGTGTGCTATCCTGTATGGCTGCAAATGTTCCCGGAGAATTTATTGGCACTGCTCCACATGCAAGTTATATTTTACTTGTTTCAGAGGATGCGCCAACAGAAAATATTATTGAAGAATATAATTGGTCGGTAGCTGCTGAGTATGCGGATAGTTCAGGTGCTGATTTAATAAACACTTCGCTTGGCTATACAACGTTTGATATATCCGCAAATAATCATACACGTGCTGATATGAACGGGAATACTTGTCCTGCAACTATCGCTGCAGATATTGCTTCTAAAAAAGGAATCTTAGTGGTTGCGAGTGCTGGCAATGAAGGTGGCAGTGCTTGGCAATATATAGGATCTCCTGCTGATGCAGATTCTATTTTGTCGGTTGGTGCAGTGGATAGTTTAGGGATGTATGCATATTTCTCAAGTACTGGTCCACGTGTTGATGGAAGAGTTAAGCCCGATGTTGCGGTTCAAGGAAGGAATACATGGCTTTTTGTTCCGGGAAATCCAAATCCACAAACAGGTAACGGAACATCTTTCTCTGGTCCTGTTTTGGCTGGTGCTGCAGCATGTTTAGCACAAGCTTGGCCAAATTACAATAACATGGAAATTATTAATGCGATTAAAAAAAGTGCGAGTCAATATTCATCACCTGATTCATTATTAGGTTATGGAATTCCAAACTTTACTTTTGCGAATAATATATTAAGTCTTGGCGAATTTAATTTCTCTGGAAATGATGTATTGCATGTATTCCCTAATCCATGGAACGGGATTGATCCGCTAAATGTTTTCTTCTTTTCAGATTCTAGCCAGGAAGCTGAGTTAACATTAATGGATATGAGTGGCAAAATTATTCTTCAACAAAGTCCGTATTTAAATGGAAATGGATTTACACAATTAAAGCTTAAAACTAATTTAGCATCTGGAATGTACTTATTAAGAATTAAAAGTTCAGATGGTTCTTTTGTAAAACGATTTATTAAAGAATAACAGAAATAAATTAAGAATTAAAAATTAAGAATTAAGAATTATGTTTTGATAGCTATCGGGATAAGTATTGATAGCCACTTACACAATAATTACGATACTAAGCATTAAAATTATAGTTGATATTAATTTTGCTGAAATATTTTATTAGTTTCCTAGATAAATATTTTTGCTGTAATTTCCTTTATCGTTGGATAGTTGCAGAACATAAATTCCTTTTGAAAGATTATTTGTTTCGAAAGAAATTTGGGTACTATTATTTAAAGATTTAACTAAAGCTCCATCAACTTTAAACAGGGAAGCAGTTTTAATGATCGAACCATCTTCGAATGAAATCATGAGTTTACCATCACGATTTACGATATTTACTTTTACATTATTCTCGAATTCTAAAATTCCAACAACACCAGTAACCGTGTAAGGACCTGCAATTAATGAACATCCATTTGAATCAACAACAGTTACAGCATAATTTCCATTTTGTGTTGCAGTGTAAGATTGCTGAGTTGCGTTCGTAATTAAAGTAGAATTAAAAATCCATTGATAGGAAAGACCTGGAGGAATACATGTTAAAATTAATCCGTTAGGAACAATAGTACGAGGTGTAGATGTAATAGTAAATGGAACTATAGTTGCCCATGTTGCTCCAACAAGACCACCATCATTACCACTGGTGCTTAAATCAGCAGCAATTGCACCTGCACCTTCATTAAATCTCCAATAGCCTATTAAATTATTTGCCGTGGCTGGATCGATGTGCTTACTCATTTGCGCCATTAATTCAGCGGAACCTACTGCTCTATGCCAAACTCGTACTTCATCTATATTTCCAATCCAATATCTAGTTTGACCAACACCAGTATCAGATATCTTACCAATTTTTGCATTGAAACTATTTGAAGGAACAATGGTACCATGCATAAACTTAGAAGCAATTTGAACTCCATTCACAAATAATCTCATTGAATCTCCATCGAAAGAACCTGCAACATGCGTCCATGTGTTAAGCGTTAATGTATTCGTTGGACT
>JANPGA010000295.1:0-4740 GCA_031423735.1 Bacteroidota bacterium
CCACTTTAACATTGCCGATTTCAGAAGGGTTTGCAGGGAATTTTTTACCTCCTTATTATAGCTTTAAAGATGGTGGAGAAGATGGTGTAAATTGGACTCAATCTACAACAGTTGGAGGATATAGTCTTAGTACTACTTGTGCCTTATTTGACAATTACAATGTTGATGCAGGTGGTAAATACGACGAAATAAGAACAGGGCAATACGATCTTTCTAGTACAAATAATTTTCAATTAAGTTTTGATGTTGCCTACGCCCCATACGGTACTCCCTACGATGATTCCTTAGCAGTTTTATATTCTACAGATTGCAACAGTACATTTACATTACTTAATTTATATAGCTCAACAACGTTAGCAACTGCTCCAAAAATGACGTCTGCAACATTTATTCCTGCCGCAAACGAGTGGAGAACAGAATCAATTAATGTTGTCAATTTAGTTGGACAAAATAAGGTATCATTTGCCTTTCAAAATAGAGGGAATTATGGGCAAGCACTTTACATAGACAATATAAATATTAATTTATCAGTAGGAGTTAAAGAAAATAATGATAATACCAATAACATTATTGTTTACCCAAATCCATCTAATGGAATATTTAACGTAGAATTAAATAATAAAACTACTATAGATTACTCTTATCAAATAATAAATTCTTATGGTCAGGTGATAGTCGAGAATAATTTCAATTCGGCAATTTTACAAAGTGAACAACCTATAGATATTTCTAAATATGGGAAAGGATTTTATCAATTGTTACTCAAAACAAGTGATCAGAAAAATATAAAATATTTTAAAATTATTATCTTGTAAATTAACATTCAACAAGAAATTACAAACGCAATATAATTTATTCTACAACAAATCTCTTTACACCCGAATGTTTATCACTTTTTAATTTTGCAAAATACATTCCTGACTGTAAATTTAAATTTTGATGATAATGATTGTTGCCCTTTAATATTTCTGAATAAACAAGTTGTCCTTTAATATCGATAATTTCAAGGGCAAAAGTTTCTGCTAGTAATTTTTTATTTAAAATATTAATATTAAATGAACCATCATTAATAGACGGAGTTAATTCTACTTCAAGTTCATTAGCTGACTTTTCGTTTAAACTTGTTAAAACACTAATATTGGTTGACCAAATACCTCTTCCGAAAGTTGCGAGATAAACCTTATCCAATGCGGCATTAAATTCAATATCCTGAATAATTACATTTGGTAATCCGACACTTTGATTGGTCCAAATAGTAGAATTACTATCTAAAATATAAATTCCAATATCTGTAGCAGCCATTAATTTATTTGAACCTGGAATATTTTTTACGCAATTAACAGGAATGTTTGGTAAATTATAAGAAATATTCCTCCAGGAATTTCCTGCATTATTCGTTTCAAAAACTTTATTACCTATGCTAAAACCTGCCATCGAAACATAAGCCGTATTTTCATCATTCGCTTTTACATCGATAGAAGTATAATACAAAGAATCAGGTAGGCCAAAAGTAATATCGTTCCAGCTTGAGCCGCCATCGGGAGTTACATAAACACTTCCAGGCACACTGAATTCGTAGCGAACTCTTTTAGCAGCATAAATATAATTACTGTTACTATTTGATACAGCCAATGCAGAAATTTCATTGTTAGCAATCCCACTTGGAGGAAAACTTGATATAGAAGTCCAAGAACTACCATTGTCATTTGACATTACAACATTTTCATAGCCTGCATATAAAACACCGGGTTGATTATAATCAGCCACGATTGGAGTAGTCCATTCGGCAAGTTCATTATTAACATTTGAAAAGACTCCTGAAAAAGTAACTCCTCCATCAAAACTAGAAGCAAGATTCCCATACTGACTACTTGCAATTAAATAGTTGCTATTAAGAGGATCGATATAATTATCCATACCATCACCTCCATTTACTGTTGACCAATCTAATCCATCATAAAAGAAAGAGGCATTATCCTGGGCACCTGCTAACAAACGTCCGTCGGTAGTGCGCGAGCTTGAAATTCGATAAAATGATGTTATTGCTAAACCATTACAGAGATTTGTCCATTGAGTTGGCCATGGATTTCCATTATTTGCATCCAACCATGATTGTGAAAGCACATTACTAGTCCGGTAAAGGCCACCATCACTACAAACGAATAGATTTCCTGTTAAGGGTTGTCGTTCTATAAAGTGAATATCACCATGAATCGTTGGGCCGTAACTTAAAGTCCAGTGAGCTACAGGATCAAAAACAAAACCTCCATCAATGGATTCCCATAAATTAACACCTCCAACATAAAGAATGTTTTCATCACTAGCATTTATTGAAAATCCCAAATCATAATTTCCTTGACCACCGGGACCTGTACCATCATTTCCATTCAAAATATTTATTCCATTATTTAAAAATTGCCAAGTAAGTCCAGCATCAATTGACTTATAAATACCATAGAAGCCATTATCCGTATTAACGGTTACAGCATAAATATAATTCGAGTTGCTGGGAGCGACGGCTAACTTTATGCGTTGAACAGAATCTACTAAGGGAATATTTGTATTTAAAAGCGTCCAAGTAGAACCAAAATTTGTAGATTTATAAATTCCTGCATTACCAATATTTGCTGTTTGTACCCAACCAGTTGCGGCATAAAGTATATTTTGATTATTAGGATCAATAGTAAGATCCCAAAATAACTCATTTACTTTTTTATTCCATGTTAAACCAGCATCGAGACTTTTATACATTCCATTCACACCGCAAGCAACTAGTTCATTTGTATTATTTGGATTAATCAAAATTTTTCTAACTAAAGAAGCTAAACCATCTGTTAATTGAAAACTTAAGCCAGTGGTATTCCATGTTATTCCACCGTCAATAGTTTTATATACACCTAAACCATAGTGAGTGTTTCTTTTTTTTCCATTTAAAAGTAAACTAAAACTAATATATTCAAAATCACAAACAGAGATATACATAATATCTGGATTTATGGGATCAATAGCGATATCACTTATTCTAGTAATTGGTAGATTATCCGTAAGTGGAGTCCATGAAACACCATTGTTAGAGGTTTTCCAAACGCCGCCTTGAGCAACACCAACGAAATAGGTTGCAGGATCAGTTGGATGGAATGCAATACAATTTATTCTGCCAACACCATTTTCCATATAGCCAGTAAGATTGTTAGGCAACACATTTGGACCTTCAGGAACCCACGACGGGGTGGCGAAACGAGAAGTGATGGAGGATTGTTTATCAGCAGCTGTTTTAGTTACGATATCTACATACGATTCTGGGTCAACGGGACTACCATGAGCGTCGGTATGCATTTGGGTTTCCATTTCCCAACGTTTGAAATATTTCCAGCCATGTTCTTTAGAAATATCAACGTTCTTTTTCCAAGAATCGAATAATCGTTGAAGCTCAATGAAACTTTTCGGGTTTTCATTAATGTTTTTTAAAAATGGTTGAGCGTAGCTGGTTTCAATTGATATAAACAATAAAAAGAAAACTAAAATTAAGGATACTCTCATGGTTATAAAATAAGAATTAGCATATTTTTATAAAATTACAAAAAACAGTTTAAATATATATTAAAATTTTCATATTTATAGGAAACTTAAAAAGAAAGGCCACATTTTTACAATTATACCACTTTTAACTAAGAAAATTAATGTTGATTTGCAAAAATTAGTCTTCAAAATTATATCCAGATCTGCGGGGTGGGAAACGGGAATAAATTAAAAATTACGAATTACGAATTACGTCTTGATAGCTATAGGGATTCGAATTACGAATTACGAATTATTTCGCGATAGTTATAGGATAAGGATTAAACCTGCCAAATGAAAAGCTAAAACTTTATAAAAAATCTGGCAAATCTTTTATAATCATTTTAATCCCGTACCAAGTTATTGAAAAATCTTATCTTCAAACTAAGTTAATCACCTTTCTCATTTTGATAATGGTAACATGCAGTTCTTTATAAAAAACAAAAATGGAAAATTATTTGAATAGCTTTTCCATTTTGAAATTTCAGATAAACTCCTCATTTCAGAATTTAAAGCCTTAAAATTTTATAATAACCACTTCATAAAACTAGTATTCCAAAATTCATAGTACTTTTGCCTATTATAAGTAGTAGACCCCAACTATTTTCATTCATATAAAATAATGCAAACAGAAATTCAAAATCTTTTAGAAGAAACAAAACATGCTTTCGAGAAGTCTCCAATAAAAAAATATGCAGATGACAATAGTAATAAGTGGGCTTATGCGATTTCAGCAACAAATATTGAAGCTGATAAATTACTTATTCTTGAATTTAATTGGAGTGTTGAAGGAAAACAGAAATATTATCCACAGGAACAAATTCCGGCTGTATCATTCAAACATCTTTTTGATAAAAAAGAATTAGGATCGTTACAGAAAATATACAGACCACTATTGGAACATTTTACGTCTGAAGAAATTGATAATGTAATTTTATCAAACTTTTGTTTTTTTAGATCTAAACAAGAAGATCAATTAACACAATCAGATCTTGACTTATCAACTCCATTATTTTTAAAGTTTATTGAAATTGTTAAACCAAAAAAAATAATCGGGTATTCAAATAATCTAAAAAATTATTTTATCTATCATAAACTTTGCACTCAATTAGAAAAGCTTGAAATACCTTCCAACAGACGGAATCTCCTTGTTGCGAAAGGAATTTTTAATCATAAGGAGCA
>JANPGA010000296.1:0-2328 GCA_031423735.1 Bacteroidota bacterium
TATAATATAAAAACCAAATTAAACAACTTGTTAAAGCAATAAAACCACTCCACTTTACATCTTTATTTTTTAAAAAATATTTTTTCCAAAAAAATCCAACCTAAAAATATAATGAGTAGAGCAATTCCTGTGAATGGATGAGATATAGCCAATAGAATAGTTACCAAAATTGCTTTGTAAATATTTTTACAACAAATAAAATATACAGTTAAAAAAAACAAAAAATGGTAATATGCTTCCATTGGAAATATAAAATTCCTACCTAAATTTAGAAACCACCAACCATCAAATGGATCAAGAAAAAAACTATGATTTAGAGAGGCTGAAAGATCCATTCCATGCATAAATGAAAGTCCAAATCCTAATAAAAACAATATTCCTCCACCCCATATAAATAGTAAAGAAATTAGTGTAAATATTGAAGAAGGAACGAAAACATATTTTAATAAGAGCAAAAGACAAATTCGAATTGTTAATACAGAAAAAATGAATCCTAATAACAAATATAAAAACAACGGATTAATTGGGAAATACCTTAAAATCATTCCCATCACAAAAATTTGTGGATGAAAATAAATTTGTTCATTTTTATAATTATCGGAAAATGGTAAAGAGTGGCAAAAATGAAAATCAGCTGTTTCTTTATATTCAAGGGCATTGGAAACATAGTAAGGCATATCATAATGAATAAAGCCTGTAGCCAATAAATCGGGAGTTTTTGTGCTTACTAAAAAGTGAGAAAGATAAAATAAAATTACAGGAATTGTAAATACAATTGATAACCACCAAACTTTTAAATTCGACACCTTATTTTGTTGTATACTATTATCCATTCGCTAAACTCCTTTCAATTTGCAAAGAAAGAATCATTTTTAAATTTGAATAAAAAAATAACATCATTAAACTTGAGGTTCCATACCAATTTGTTTCCATTCTTCGAAAGTTGGTCCGTAAACTCCGATAACAGGCAGATTCTGTAAACGCATTAACATTACTAATTCGCCACGATGATGAGCTTGATGCTTTATTAAAACGTCAAGTACCGTTCCTTTGGTCCAATTTTCACCATACATATTCACCTTGTCAAGTAAATCAGCGTTACTCCATTTTGGAACATTCAAATTAACTTGAGCAATTGCAATTTCATAGGCATCAATAATTCCTTGAGGATTTAAGGGAGCTTCATCTTCATGATTTAAGCCTGACATTGGTAATCCGGCAAGCTTAAGCATTTCAATTGGTGTACTAGCAATATGCCAAGCAAGATTTCTTAATGTTCTAATTTTAGGATGAACAACAGTATTAAAAGTAGCTTCATTTAGCAAAGCAAATAACTTCATAGTACTCTCGCTTTCATATTTCCAAATAGTTTGGAAATCTCCAATCTCTCGTATCATCTTTTTTATTTCAAAAATAGTTGAAATAAGTTAAAATCAGGTTAGAGAAATGCTGAATATTGAATTATTTCCAACACCTAGAGATTTTATAAATATTTGATATTTAAATAGAATAATGAGTATTGAGGTAAATTTAGGTTAAGCAATTTGATAAAGGCTTCCATCTCAAATGAATTACGGTAATAATATTGTTTTCGTGTTCCCATCTTGTTTGTTCATTTCTTTTTTACGCAAACCGAACTTTTGTGAGCTCATGGATACCTTTGAAAAACATGCGCAACAACCATAAAAAGAAACGAACCAAAGAAAAAGGTGTAAGCTATAGCTGTCGGAATTATAGGAGTACTATAATTAACATGATGAAAAAATATAAAATAATTTGTTATTTGCAAAACTCTTCTGTGGTAAAAAAAAACTATCAGTATCATCATAAGACGCCTAAGCTGGCATCGAGACTTTATTAGATACACCTTTAATGAAAAATAATTTTTGTACAAAATGTTCTTTATTGCCAGGTTCAGCGTTCGTTGATGATACGAGGCCATGCGGCCATGAGCCTTACGAAAAGATAACCATTGCTAAAATGTTGACACGCCGTGAGAGCGTAAAGGAACTTTAATATTCCATTTTTCATACTCGAATGTTGATCAATAAAATTTAGTTTTCGTCTTTCTAAATAGTTTGTTCATTTCTTTTTTACGCAAAAAAGAAACGAACCAAAGAAAAAGGCGTAAGCAAAACCAACCAACAATTGAACAAATTGCTTACTATAATCGCTATGAAGTGAAATACAATTGGCAGTAGTTTCTATTTACTTCATCGCTTAACCAATTGTCGGTTCGCTCTTTTGCTTAACCCCTGCAGCACTACTCCGAAAGCAATCTTCGATTATTCTAGAATTTTATCCAACCATTATTTTTTTCGTAATTCG
>JANPGA010000297.1:0-3804 GCA_031423735.1 Bacteroidota bacterium
TTCACGAGATAGACAGCCGCAAAAAAACAGAGCAGGCGCTCCGCAAATCAGAGGCTAATCTTCGCTCTATTTTTAATCATACGCATATTGGTTTTGCACTGCTCGATGCCTCATTTAATATTATTTCCAATTAAAATATAAAGGAATGTTTGCAAGGCAGAAATTAAAAATAAAAACGAAACTTTAGAAAGCAAATAACTATTTCTACTCAATTGCAAAAACGATTCTCTTTTAAGGATTTTTTTATCTTGAATAATTTCTTCTGCGCTGGTAATAAGTCCAAGAAACAATGAAACAATTGTGCTGATGAATATATATACAGGAATATTTGGGTTGTCGCCAAAAAAATAGGGTTTACCAACTTCATGAGATCGTAATGCTAATGCCAAAATAAATGCTAGCAATGGTCCTTCAAAAAGTGTAATTGCGATATATTGAAGGTTATTAATTTTAGAGAAAAAATTTCTTTTAAAATAAACGAGAAACTGCACCAATGGTTTTGATACAGAAATTACGATCATTGGATTTTTAACATCATCCTTTAATAGTTCGTCCTTTTGTTTTACAAAGTGCGAATTGTAAAGTCTAAACCATTCTTCCGAATGTATTTTACGATGAGATGTGGGTTTACCAAATTCATCAACAGTTTTAGATTCAATAATTCGGAAGATTTCTTCTGGATTAATATTTCCGCATTCAGGGCATTCACTAAATTCATAATCAACAAAACTCATTTGATTTCTAAAGTAACTTAATGAATCAACTGGATTGCCAAAATAAACAGGATAACCTCCAATATCAAGAAGCAATAAATGATCAAAAAGTTTAAAAATTTGAGATGATGGTTGATGAATAACAACAAATATTAATTTGCCTGATAAACTTAATTGCTTTAAAAGGTCCATTACGTTTTCAGCATCGTTTGAAGATAAACCAGAAGTTGGTTCATCAACAAATAAAATATCTGGTTCACGAATTAATTCAAGGGCTATGTTTAAACGTTTTCGTTGACCACCACTTATATACTTGTTAAGGGGATCACCAACTAAAAGATCTTTGGTTTCATAAAGCATTAAGGAATGCAAACAACGATTTACTTTTTCCGTAATCTCAACATCTGTTAAATCTCCAAAAAATAATTTAGAACTATAAAACAAATTTTGAAAAACTGTTAATTCTTCAATCAATAAATCATCTTGAGGTATATTTCCAATTAATCCTGGCAGTTTCTTTTTATTATTGTAAAGTTCATCTCCGTTGATAAGAATTTTGCCTTTCGATGGCTTAACGCTTCCATTTAAGAGATTAAGTAATGTAGTTTTACCTGCACCACTATTTCCCATTATACCAACTAGATTTTTAGAAGAAGTGGTAAAATTCAGATCATATAAACCAATCTTTTTTTTCTTAAAACTAAACCCAAGATCAACTACTTCAAAAATAATTTCTTGCGATTTATTACTTTCACTAAAATTGTGAATAATATCATTATAATAAACTGGAGCAAGTTTTGGACCTCTAATTACTGAACCAGGTTCAAATACATGAACTGAATTCGGAATTACTTCTCTGCCATCCAATGCAATTGTATCAATTCCTGAATAGTTAAAAACAATCAAAAATGGATCAGTGAATGTAAGAAATGTTAAGCGGCCAGATAAGGTTTCCCTTTCTAAATGGCGGCAATTATTAGTCGAATTTGAATTATTATCAATTACTAAAAAATGCTCACCATGAATATCATGAACACCATCTAATCCTTTTACTAATAAAGTACAATTATCTCGATCAGAAACACTTATTCCAAAGGTATCAGAAACAGTATATAAAAATTCAATATGTTGTTCTACTATTGATTCAACTGCAGTATTTACAAATTCAAATAATCGAATTAGAACAATAATTTTTTGCTTCTGCTCAAGTTCTTTATTGATATCAGTACATATCCTTAAAACTTTAACTGAGTTTACAGATGTTCGCTTTTTCTCTCTTCCATCAGCAGAATTCCCTTTAAGTTTATTTAGAAAATCGTCGTAAATATTCAGGTAATTACTAACAAAAGTAAGTGGCAATTGTCGTCTTAAAAAACGTTCAACAATTTCCCTGCCCTTATACCCAACTTCGTCAGTGTTCGCAATAATTGCGAAGAGTTGCATTAATGCCCTGAGTATTCTATCACTCATAATCGAATGCTATGTAAAATTTCAGGAATAAAATAAAACTAAAAAAAACGAACTTAAAGTTTAACTAGA
This sequence comes from Bacteroidota bacterium, assembly GCA_031423735.1. Lineage (GTDB taxonomy): Bacteria > Bacteroidota > Bacteroidia > AKYH767-A > OLB10 > JANXSD01. The sequence goes on from JANPGA010000297.1 coordinate 2,253, forward strand.
CTACCTCTTAGTTTTGAGATTAATACAATTGCTTTTTCAATTTTCTCAGGTGTTAAATCACTAGTTGATGTAATTAATCCATCATAGCCTTTCTTATACTCTTTCATACTTAAAAGCAATGCTTTTGAATCCTTATCAGTAAATTCCTCATAAAGGCTTATTAGATGATAAATCCCACCATTTTCATTATAAACTTTTTCAAATAATTTTTCGTTTTCTGCAGTTCTCGGCATACTTTTAATTAAATTCAAGCTTAAATAATTCACTTCAATAATTGCTCCTGCCATAATATTACTAGCAACTAGGTAACGATCGTTTTTCTTTAAGTAAGCATCCGTTTCATTAAAAATATTATCTACAATAGAAACTAATGAATCATGATTGTCAGAATTTGTTTTATAACGATCAGCAAATTGATTAAACACATTTTCAATATTTAATTCTTTAGCTAAACCTTGAACTGCGTTGAAATATTCAACTGTTTGCTGATTTTGATTGTAGAAATTAATGTAAGCTAAGTCGATACCTAAGATTCCAAAATTTACTTCCTTCTTAAAATTAACTAAATACTTTTCACTGTTATCTGATTTATTTAAAAGTTCATTATTGAAAGGAGCTTTATAAAAGTATAAATCATTTACAACTTCGAATGGTGAAGGTAGATTTATAACTGCAGTTGAGAATTTGAAATCGATCAGTTGCTTTTTATCTGAACTTAATGAGTCAATTCTTGTTGAATCCGACAATGCTACCGCTTTTTCAGCAGATTCTTTTTCGGAATTGTTGTTACAAGAGGTACACATAAGTACCAATCCAGTTGAACATAAAATAGCAAAACAAATTGGTTTTACTTTTTTCATAAAATAGGAGTTTTGACAAAAATATGTATAAAACATATTCAATCATCTAACTTAAAAAATAGTATTTGTTAAGTCTGTGCAATTTTCAGCAATAAGTTAAAAATCAATTATTTATTAGTTAATATGATTAAAAAAAAGGCTTCAAATCAGTGATTTGAAGCCTTTTTTTGTTTTTAATAGATTTTTAAAAAGCTGGTGGTCTGTTATTTTAATTGCTTTCTATAGTTATTTAATTCAGTATTATAAGTGTTTTCAGATATACTTGCTGAATTTTTAAAGTAGAATACACCACCGTAACCGTATATTATTTTCAAGTATGTAGCTTTCGTTTCTTTTGAATTCACAATAGTTCGGACAATATTCCTATTGGGTTCTGTGATTGTTTCTTCTTTTATCCCTTCAGGAATAAAATCTTTGTCAAAATCAAAACGATATGATGAAACATCGTTATTTGTTTTCTTAGGTAAAGTTTGTTGAGAATTTCCCAACGATTTTTTCTGATTTTCAATTTCAGCTAAGCGTTTTGCTTCTGCAGCTTCTTGGGCAAGTTTCTGTGCCGTTACAGCATCTTTTGCAGCTTGAATCTTCTTTTCTTGATCTAAACTGTCTCTTGTTGCCTTATCAGCTTTATCTTTTTCAAGTTTAGCTAATTGCTCTTGTTTCGATTTTTCATTTGCAGCAAACAATGAATC
>JANPGA010000298.1:0-1598 GCA_031423735.1 Bacteroidota bacterium
TCCTTGGATTAAGTAGAAAATCTCGATTTTTTAAACTTTTTTAACATAATTTGTTTGAGTTAATTTTTATTTTCTATATTTATCCTTTACAATTTTTAAACCTTTTCAATATGGTTTGTGCTTTTTCTATTTTTAGTATCATGTGGGGGATTATATTTCCCTTTGCTGTTTATGGAATATTTTATTGTCTACAATTGGTTGTGAAGCTTAATTATTTTAAGCTATTGGCTATTTTTATCGTGGATCATAATGAAAAATTGAGTCTTATGAAAATATCCATTAAAAACAGACTAAGGGCATTAACCGTCTATATTAATGACGTGCTCAAAAGTACTTTAATAAGTCTAAAGCTATTATTCAGCGAGAGAGCCGTAAGGCTAGTAAAAATAGAAAAAGCGATCCACCGTGAGGCAGACCGCTTTAAATGTTTTCACAACGGAATAATCCTTATTGTGATTTACTTCATCTTGTAGTACAAATATAACAAAATAATATTAACCAAGCATTTTATGAAAAAAATTTTAGGACTTGATTTGGGAACTAGCTCGATTGGTTGGGCGTTGGTAAACGAGGCAGAGAGTGAAAATGAAAAATCTTCAATTATTAAAATTGGATCGAGAATTATTCAATATGGAGATAATTTGGTTAAAGTAGATAAGTCAGGAAAGATTTCAGCCTCGTTTAAACCTGAGGAGGATTTCCAAAGCGGTAAGGGTTTGTCGCCAAATGCTGGTCGTACAAAGCAACGAGGAGCACGAAGAAATTTGCAACGTTATAAATTACGTAGAGAAAACCTTATTGAAATATTAAAGGAAAATTTAAAAATCTTTGATAATTTTATTTTTTCAGAAGAAGGAAATCTAACTACTTTTAAAACATATAGAAATCGAGCGGAAGCAGCAATACAAGAAATACCTTTGGAAGAGTTTGTTCGTGTTTTATTAATGATAAATAAAAAACGGGGATATAAAAGTAGTAGAAAAGCAAAAGGTGAAGAAGAAGGTCAATTAATTGATGGGATGGCCATAGCTACTCAACTATATGAAAATGATCAGACACCAGGTCAATTTGTTTTTGATTTATTAAAAAATGGAAAGAAATATATTCCTGATTTTTATCGTTCAGATTTGCAAACGGAATTTGATAAAATTTGGCATTTTCAAAAGCGATTTTATCCTGATATTCTTACTGATGAAGTTTATTTAAAATTGAAAGGTCAACAAAAGAAAATTACATCAGATTATTTGACAAGAAATTTAAAAATTGAAACCCCAGAATTAAAGGGCAAATTTGATGAGAAAAAATTGCAACGTTATGAATTTAGAAGCAAGGGAATTAGTCAACAACTAAAAATTGGAGAGATTGCAGAAGCACTTATCGAAATTAATGGTGATATCAATAATTCAAGCGGTTATTTAGGAGCAATTGGGGATCGGAGTAAGGAACTCGTTTTTCAAAAAATTACAGTCGGTCAGTATCTTTATAATCAATTAGACTCCAACCAACATACAAGTTTAAAAAAGCAAATTTTTTATAGACAAGATTATCTCGATGAATTTGATTTGATTTGGGATAAACAACAAAAACATTATCCTCAA
>JANPGA010000299.1:0-2472 GCA_031423735.1 Bacteroidota bacterium
CCATCAAAATGATAAGCTGTATTAGGGATTCCTGCCTTTCCAGCAATAGGAACAGCGCCCCATACAATTGCGTTGTTTCCAAATCCACTATTATCAAGCGTATTTCCATTAAAACTATAATCACCTACTAGTCCTGTAGAAAGGGTTTGTGAATTGCTTTCATTTGAAAATAAAAACATCACAATAGTAAGATAGCAAAGTAGATTTCTTTTCATTATAAAAAGGTTTAGTTTTAAAGGTAAATATACAAATAAATCAATATTCTAATATTAATTTATTTGAAAACTACTCAAAAAAATATTTTATCGCCAATTCATAGCCAGTTAACCCCAATCCAGCAATAACCCCTTTACAATTTTTAGCCATTAAACTTACATGACGATATTCTTCACGAGCATAAACATTAGAGATATGAACTTCAATAACCGGACTTTTAATAGAGGCAACCGCATCTGCAATTGCAACGGATGTATGGGTATATCCACCCGCATTAAAAATAATTCCATCTGCAGAAAAGCCAACTTCGTGTAGTTTATTTATTAATTCGCCTTCAACATTACTTTGGTAATATTCAATTTTCACATCCGGGAATTTTAGTCGTATTGCCACCAAAAAAGATTCGAAATCTTTATCCCCATAAACCTCAGGCTCCCTTTTGCCCAGAAGATTTAAATTTGGCCCGTTAATTATTTGAATGTTCATATTGTTTGCTAAATTATATCAATTAAGCGTATAATTTAGTTCTTTGTTTTGCTGATAATTGAAATAATTGGTATATTTACCCTATGGATTTGCTAAGAATTGAAATTCTCAACCCAAAAGCCAGTCAGCTTCTAGATGATTTGGCCGATTTAAAACTTATCTCTATAAAGCGAGAAAAGTCAACCGACTTTTCAAAGTTCTTGGATAAACTAAGAACTAAATCAAAGGGTAAAATTACCCTAGAAGACATCTCTAAAGAAGTTGAGGCAGTAAGAAAAAATAGGTATGCCAGAAAATCATCAAAGAATCGTAATTGATACTAATATTTTTATCAGTTTTCTTATAAATAGTGACTTTTCTAAGCTTGACAAAATCATAATTGAAGGAAATGCAACTATGCTTTTAAGTTCAGAATTAATAAATGAACTCATCAGTGTTTTTGATCGACCAAAATTCAAAAAAATAATTACGAACAAAGACAAAGAAATCCTAATGTCATTTTTTACAGAGTTTGGTGAATTAGTAAGAGTTAAAAATAAAGTAAAACTTTCAAGAGATTCAAAGGATGATTTTCTTTTGTCTCTTTCAATCGATGGAAAAGCTACTCATTTAATAACTGGCGACGCTGATTTATTGATTTTGAAAAAAGTTAAAAAAACAAAAATTCTTACAATAAAAGACTATTTCAATGAGGGTAAATAATTGTAAAATTTATAAATATAATTTAGCCCTTAGAATTCGAAGTGATTTTTTATAAAAACGATTTTAAAAAGTTGTTGAAAAGCCTAAAAAAGTTAGAACTATTTTTTTGAAGAATCTTTAAAAAATTTATAATTCGTATCCCGATAGCTATCGAGACGTAATTCGTAATTTATTTGACATTACCTTTGCAACGAAGATGAAAGCATGGGATCCCTATATAAAAGGCTTTAAAAGTTATTTAAAACTTGAAAGATCGCTTTCTTCCAATACGCTAGAAGCCTATCAGCACGATTTAGAGAAACTTATTCAATTTATGGATTACAAGCAAGTTCATATTACTCCTGAACAAGTTAATCATGAATTACTCCAAGAATTTATCGGTTGGATTCATGAGCTCGGTATGACTCCCAGAACTCAAGCCAGAGTATTATCAGGAATTAAAGCCTTTTACAAGTATTTATTAATGGAAAATCAAGTAAATGATGATCCAACAGACTTGATAGAAGGACCGAAAATTGGTCAGAAATTACCCGACTTTCTGACTGTAGAAGAAATTAATACTTTATTTGAAGCCATTGATAGAAGCAAACCCGAAGGTGAACGAAACAAAGCAATTCTTGAAACATTATACTCTTGCGGACTTCGCGTTTCAGAGCTTGTAAACTTAAGATTAAGTCTAACTTATTTAGATATTGGCTTTGTAAAAGTAACTGGTAAGGGTAACAAAGAACGTATTGTTCCAATGGGAGGAAGTGCAATCAAACAAATCCAAATTTATATCGAGAGTTATCGTAACCATATTACTATTCAGCCCAATCATGAAGATTATATTTTCCTTAATAGAAGGGGAAAAAAGCTAAGTCGTGTATATGTATTTATGATTATTAAGGACCTCCTTTTAAAAACGGGCCTTCGTAAAACAATTAGTCCGCATACTTTTAGGCACTCATTTGCAACCCATTTAATCGAAGGCGGCGCTGATTTAAGAGCTGTTCAGGAGATGTTAGGACATAGTAGCATTACTACAACCGAAATTTATACGCATCTCGATAGAGATTATTTACGGTC
>JANPGA010000300.1:0-10375 GCA_031423735.1 Bacteroidota bacterium
TAAAATTAGATTACAGCGTCATGGAAAGAAGGGCAGACCTTATTTCCATATTGTGGTGGCGGATAGTCGTGCTCCGAGAGACGGTCGATTCATTGAACGTATTGGGTCCTATAACCCGATCACCGACCCCGCCACGATTGATTTGAACACTGAGCTTGCTGCTGAGTGGATGATGAAAGGAGCAGAGCCAACAGATACGGCTAAAGCTATTCTCAGCTACAAAGGAGTAATGTATCGTGTGCATCTCAATAAAGGTGTTGCAAAAGGTGCAATTACCCAGGAACAGGCAGATGCCAAATACGACATCTGGATTCAAGAAAAAGCGAATAAAATTGATGCAAAGAAAACACGTCTTTCAGATGTGTCGAAAAAAGATCAATCTGCTCGTTTAATTCAAGAATCAAAAGTGAGTGAGGCTCGTGCTGATGCTATAAAGAAAAAAGCAGCTGAAGCATTATTCACTCCTGAAGAAGTAAGCCCAGAAGCAGATTCTGCTCCTGCTGCTGAAACAGAAGGTGGAGATGCCCCTGCAGAAGCATAATTAATTCTGTTATTTAAAAAAAATCCTGCCTTAAAAGGGCGGGATTTTTTTTAGATACATTCTTGTAAATTAAAATCATAAAACTAAATCTTAAAATAATTATATGTCACATCCTGATTATTTTCTTTTAGGTAAAATACTTCGTCCTCATGGAGTAAAAGGAGATGTTGTAATTTATCTTGATAGCGATTCATTATCGAGATATAAAAAAATGAAATTAATTTATGTTGAACAAGAAGGAAGGCTTAAGGAATTTGATGTTACAAAAGTAATTAGCATTAAGGAGCTTGAACATACAGCGGTAATTCACTTGGCTGGAATTGAAGATATAAATACTGCCGAGCATTATCTTAAATTAGATCTTTATCTTCCTATGGAATCTCTTCCGAAACTTCGTGGTAAGAAATTTTATTTTCATGAAATAATAGGATTTACAATTATTGACGAAAAAGAAGGCGAAGTTGGTATAATTTCAAATGTATATGAACTACCACAGCATCCAGTTGGCGAATTTATCAGAAACGAGAAAGCTGTTTTGTTTCCGTTGTCAGAAATTTTTATTCAAAAAATTGATAGGATCGAAAAAAAGATTTTTGTAACTATTCCTGAAGGATTAATTGATGTTTATCTACAATAAATATTACTTAACTTTTATCATTTTATATTCTCAAAATTTAAGAATAGAAATAGACTTATTTTCTAATCCACATTTTGGACATACTTCAATAAAATCAAATCCTGTTTGTGTTGATTCAAAATTTGCTTGACTTTTATATAATGAATACTTATTTTTAAAAGACTTAAAATTATTAGCGAGATACGTTACTAAATCGAAACTTTCAAATACTTGAGCACTTGGGTAATTATGATATTGTACAACAAAAGCCTTTCTAAAATTTTGATTTCTTAAATTATTTTCATCGATGTAAAGTCCACTAAAAAAGTGAGCATTGTATTCTTTAAGTTTATCAGGATCTAATGCTTCAAAGTTTTCCCATGCTGGCAAGCCTGACAATAAAAATGTATACTCGTTTTTTACTTCATCAAGTTTAGAAATTAATGATGAAACGTAAGACTCATCAGAAGTTGGAATGATTAATATATTTCGCTTTTGTTTAGCAAACTTGCTTTTTAAGGAAGTCCATCCGGTACCTTTTAAATATTCAACTGACTGGCAGAAGTTTTTTGAATCTGCTATACTATCAATTACAGAAGAATATAATTTTGACAAATCACTTTCTCTTTTCACATCACGAAAAACAGTAATAAATTGAGAAGAAGGATATGTCTTGTAAAGATAAGAAGCCATTAACCGAATTTGAGAACTATTACTAGGTGTTGACAACCAAATATTCGAATTTTTTTCAAGTATTTGTGTATTTGAATTTTGCAAAATGATAAATGGCATTTCGTATCGAGAAGCAGCTTTACTAACTAATGAATTTAAACTTGAGCTAGTCATTGATAAAACAAAATCACATTTTTTAAATTCTTTATTGTTAAGTAATTTAATAACATCTGCTGAATCAACTGAGCAATCAAAAACTTTAAACTCTACATCAATTCCAAAATTTTTTAAAGAATCTTTTGCAACCAAAGCTCCTTCGTAAAAATTCAAAGCAGCAACAGTTTCAGGAATAATAAATGGAGCAACGTCAGATATCGAATCATTTGTAAAATGATTGTCTAATTGCAAAGGTAAAATAAGTCCGATGGCTATTGGTCTTACAATAGTGTCAAGAACTACCTCCACATTATCCATTTTAGATTTTAATGTATCAGTAATCGCCACCACTGGTTTAGTTGATGAGGGAATGGTTGTTGATCTCTTACTTGTTGAGCAACTTGTAAGAATACCAATTAATAATAAAACCAAATATTTTTGTAGATTCATAATGTGTTTTATTCCCACTCAATAGTTGCAGGAGGTTTAGAGCTTATATCATAAACAACTCTGTTTACTCCTTTCACTTTATTAATTATTTCGTTCGAAATTTTTCCTAGAAAATCATAAGGCAAATGACACCAATCTGCAGTCATTCCATCTGTTGAAGAAACTGCTCTCAAACATACGGCATTTTCATATGTTCTTTCATCTCCCATCACACCTACTGAATTTACAGGTAAAAATATTGAACCTGCTTGCCAAACTTTATCATATAAGTTATGTAATTTCAAACCATCAATAAAGATAGCATCAACCTCTTGAATTATCCTAACCTTTTCTTCAGTAACATCTCCTAAAATACGAATTCCTAACCCAGGACCAGGAAAAGGATGCCTATTTAATAATTCATCTGGCATTTCAAGTGATCGCCCTACTCTTCTTACCTCATCTTTAAATAAACTACGTAAGGGTTCAACAATTTTTAATTTCATATAATCAGGCAAACCACCAACATTATGATGTGATTTGATAGTTGCAGAAGGCCCACCATTTACAGATACGGATTCAATAACATCAGGATAAATTGTTCCTTGAGCAAGCCATTTTACATCTGTAATTTCATGAGCTTTTTGATCGAAAACCTCTATGAAAACTCTTCCTATAATTTTTCTTTTTTGTTCAGGATCAGAAATTCCTGCTAATTCTTTGTAAAAGGATTTACTAGCATCAACTCCCTGAATATTTAATCCGAAATTCTTATAGGCATGCAAAACTTCCTCAAATTCATTTTTACGAAGTAACCCATTATTTACAAAAATGCAATGCAAATTTTTACCAATGGCACGATGTAACAACATGGCGGCAACTCCAGAATCTACGCCACCTGATAAACCCAAAATTACTTGGTCATCGCCCAGTTTTTCTTTCAAACTTTGCACCGTTTCCTCCACAAACGAACCAGGCGACCAATCACCAACACAACCGCAAATGTCAATTACAAAATTTTGAATAAATCTTTTTCCTTCTGTTGAATGAACCACTTCAGGATGAAATTGAAATCCGAAAGTGTTTTCATTTTTAACATGAAATGCAGCAACCTTAACGTCATTTGTGCTTGCTATTATTTCAAAATCATTTGGAACTTCTGTGATAGTATCTGCATGTGACATCCATACTTGCGACTCAGATGCAATATGATTTAATAATGTTGTTTTATGATTGTTGTGAGTTAAAAAAGCTCTTCCATATTCTCTTATTTTGGAAGGCTGAACATTACCTCCTCCTTGTAAAGCTAAAAGTTGAGCTCCATAACAAATTCCTAAAAGTGGATATTTATCTCTAAAAATTTTTGTATCGATTATTGGGGCGTTAATATCTCTTACTGAAGAAGGTCCTCCACTTAGAATAATTCCTTTAACATTAGGAGAAAGTTCAGGAAGATGATTAAATGGATGAATTTCACAATAAACATTGAGCTCACGAATTCGTCGTGCAATTAATTGTGTGTATTGCGAACCGAAATCAATAATAAGGATAGACTGATGCATGGGCAAAAATAAGAAAACCTGCCTCAAGAGGCAGGTTTTCTTCAATCCTATTTATAATAAAGTTTAAATTATTTCAAAATAAGCTCCAATTATTTAGATTACCATTTTTTAAACTTATCTTTTCTTTCTCCTCCACCACTATCTGGACGCGGAGTAGGTCTGCTAGATCCTGTTCCAGAATAAGAGCGTTCTCTTGGTCGGTCACTTGATCCTCTGTCACTATCGCTTCTTCTTTTGTAGCCACCGCCACCACCTTCACGGCTTCCGCCACCAGAACGAGGTCCACGGCTATCACGGCTTCCACCACGACTACCACCACGATCACCACCACCTTGACTATCATTAGTAATTTCAACTCTTACTTCACGACCGTTATAATCAAGTCCATGAATAGCTTTCATAACAACATCTAAGCGATCTGGTTGAACATCCACAAAAGAGAAAACATCTTTAATATCAATTCTTCCAAAAATAGCACCTTTTTCACCTGATTCATCACAAAGGAATCTTAACAATTTACCTTTATCAAGACCATCTTTTGAACCAACACTCATAAATATACGAGTTCCTCTTGGTGCACCAAAGCTATCAGATCCTCTATCGGTTCCTCTATCAGATGATTCTCTTCTTGAACTTTCATCTACGTTCAAATCAGGAGCGCGGCGATAATATTCTAAGAATCGGTTAAATTCAATTGAAACAAATCGACGAATAATTTCATCCTTATCGAAATCAGCTAATTCACCATATATCGCTGGTAAATACTGTGCTATTTCTTTTTCATTTACTTCAACATTGTGAACCTTTTTAACTAGACCCATTAATTGACTTTCGCAAACTTCAATTCCATTTGGAACATTTTTCTTTTCGAATTTCTTATTAAATGATCTTTCTAATTGACGGATTTTCGAAACTTCTTTCAAATTAATGATTGAAATTGAAACCCCTGATTTTCCAGCGCGAGCAGTACGCCCACTACGATGCATATAATTTTCTATTTCATCTGGAAGATTGTAATTAATAACGTGAGTAACATCTTGAACATCGATACCACGAGCTGCAACATCAGTTGCAACTAACATTTGTAAAGAACGTTCGCGATAGCGACCCATTACTTTATCACGTTGTTGTTGACTTAAATCGCCATGTAATGCATCAGCATTATAACCATCACGAATTAAATGTTCAGCAACTTCTTGTGATTCTAATTTAGTACGGCAGAAAACAATTGCGAAAATTTCCGGATTTGCATCTACAATTCTTTTAAGAGCTAAATAACGATCTTTTGCACGTACTAAATAATAAACGTGTTCGATTTTATCTGCACCTTCTTCACGCTTACCCATACTTAACTCGATAGGATTCGACATGTAATTTTTAGAGATCGCTTTAACTTCTCTTGGCATTGTAGCAGAAAACAACCATGTTTTACGGTGCTCAGGAGTATTAGAAAGAATATAATCGATATCCTCCTTAAATCCCATGTTCAACATTTCATCTGCTTCGTCAAGTACAACAATATCAACTTTTCTTAAGTCGAGTGCATTACGGTCAATAAGGTCAATCAAACGTCCAGGTGTTGCTACAACTATTTGTACACCTTTTTTAATTGTTCTGATTTGATCCTGAATGCTTGCTCCTCCATACACGGCAACAATCGAAAATTCCGGCATGTGGAGAGCGAAATTTTGAATGTCTTTTGTGATTTGCATACATAACTCACGGGTTGGCGCTAGCACTAATGCTTGCGCATGACGTAAGTTTGTGTCAATTTTTTGCAGTAGAGGAAGTCCGAAAGCTGCTGTTTTACCTGTCCCGGTCTGTGCCAGTCCGATTAAATCGCGGTCTGCTGTTAGTAATTGCGGTATCGCCTCCCGCTGAATTGGCGTTGGTTCCGTAAAACCAAGAGCCTCGATGCCTTTGAGGATTTTACTGTCAAGGCCCAGTTCTTCAAATAATAATGATTTCATCCGGCAAAGGTAGTCTATTTGCGCGTGCAAAAGTACTTTTTCCAATTATAAAATTGATACAAGTACTTATTAATGATTGTTTTAGTGTAGTTTAAACGACTACAAAACCACTTTTAATCATATAATTCAAAGCTTTTATAGCAATTAGGTTGGTTGAAATTAAGTAACTTTGCGAACCTAAAAATAGTAAGTTATCATTATGAAAGAAGTATATATTGTATCTGCCGTTCGTACTCCAATAGGAAGTTTTGGTGGTGTCTTATCTTCAGTTCCTGCAACTCAACTAGGAGCTATAGCTATAAAATCAGCCATCGAAAGATCTGGTATTAAGCCACTTGAAGTAAATGAAGTGATAATGGGAAATGTTTTACAAGCCAATGCTGGTCAAGCTCCGGCAACCCAGGCAAGTATATTTTCAGGTCTACCTAATACAATTCCAAGTACAACAGTTAATAAGGTATGTGCTTCAGGAATGAAGGCAGTAATGATGGGAGCTCAAAGTATAATGCTTGGAGATAATGATGTTGTTGTTGCTGGCGGCATGGAAAACATGAGTGCAGTTCCATATTACCTTGATAAAGCTAGAAACGGATATCGTTTAGGAAATGGTCAACTTATTGATGGACTAGTAAAAGATGGCCTCTGGGATGTTTATAATGATTATCACATGGGAAATGCAGCAGAACTTTGTGCTACTGAATGTAAAATAAGTCGCGAAGATCAGGATGCATATGCTGTTGAATCTTATAAAAGAGCACAAAGTGCTTGGGCAAAAGGTCTTTTTAAAGATGAAATAGCCCCAGTTTCAATTCCACAAAAAGGGAAAGATCCTTTAGTGATTTCTGAAGATGAAGAATATAAAAAAGTTGATTTCAATAAGATTCCTACCTTACGTCCTGTTTTTATTAAAGATGGAACAGTAACAGCAGCAAACGCAAGTACATTAAATGATGGAGCTGCGGCACTTGTATTAATGAGTAAAGAAAAAGCTGAATCCTTAGGAATTAAACCAATCGCCAAGATTAGGTCTTATGCAGATGCACAACAAGCTCCAGAATGGTTTACTACAGCACCTTCTAAAGCAATTCCTCGTGCAGTTGCAAAAGCAGGATTAAAGATGAGTGATGTTGAATATTTCGAAATTAATGAAGCCTTTTCAGTAGTTGCTCTTGCCAATAATAAAGAAATGGGTATTGATGGAGATCGCGTAAACGTTAATGGTGGTGCAGTTGCAATTGGTCATCCGCTTGGTTGTTCAGGTGCTAGAGTTATTGTTACGCTTATAAATGTTTTAAAACAAAAAAATGCAAAAATTGGTGCAGCAGGAATTTGTAATGGTGGCGGTGGAGCTTCTGCAATAGTTATTGAGTTAATGTAATTTTCGATAAATAATTCATACTGTTTAAGGAGAAATCCTTTATCATTAAATGGCCTACGGAATTTGTAATCTTAGTATTGTAACGGTTAGGCTAGAACCTTCTCACAGAGCAGAGATAGTAAGTCAGTTGCTATTTGGAGAGACTTTTACCATTCTTGAAATACAACAAGAGTGGTTGCGAATCCGAATTTCTTTCGATGATTATGAAGGTTGGATCCATAATAGTCAACAGTTAGAAATTGGATTACCAGATTTTAACGAACTTCAGAAATCAAATAATTTTTTATCGTTTGATCTTGTTCAGATCCTACTCAACCATCAAAGCATTTATTCAATAGTTTTAGGAAGCACTTTACCATTTTTTAGATCAGGAAGTTGTAGAACAAATGATCATAGTTTTAAATTTGATGGCAATGCTCGTCAACCTGAATCATCATTTGGAACTAAGGCATTAATTGAAAATGCTTTTATGTACTTAAATGCGCCCTATTTATGGGGTGGCCGATCACCTTTTGGAATTGATTGTTCAGGTTTTACACAAATGGTATTTAAACTTAGTGGAATCCCTCTCAAAAGAGATGCGTGGATGCAGGCTGAACAAGGACATGTAATCCACTTACTAGATGAAACTCAACCAGGAGATCTTGCTTTTTTTGACAATGAAGAAGGTAAAATTATTCATGTTGGAATATTAATATCAAAAAATCGAATTATCCACGCCTCTGGTAGAGTTAGAATTGACAATATTGATCACCATGGTATTTTTAATACGGAGACAAAAAAATACACGCATAATTTGAGATTAATAAAAAGAATAATTTAGATAATCAAAAGACTAATATTATTCTAATAATCTATAACTTTCATCAATCTCCCTTTCATTTAAAAGATTTGCGATCGACAAATATGTATTTTTCAAGGCTTCCTCTACTTCAATTTTATTCATCCATTTTACTTCTAAAATTCCTTCTTCTAACTGAGGTATAGGTATTGATAAATCTTTTGTTTTCATAAGAAACCAAAACGTCTTTTTTAATACCGTCTTGTCTTTGAAAAAATAGGTATGATAACTTGTTTGCAATTGCTTAATAAGTTGCATTCCCGAAATTCCGCATTCCTCAAATACCTCTCTAATTGCTGCCCTTTCAGGATCTTCTCCATTTTCAATTTTTCCTTTTGGCAGATCCCATTTCCCATTTCTAAAGATCATCAACATTAATTGTTCTTCGTTAAAAATAACTCCTCCTGCGGCTTCAATAACTTGAAATAATTTACAAAAAGTTTTCCAACTTTTATCAATATGCTCGCAAAGAAAAACCAATTCATTCATGCCTTCATTAACGACAAATGCACTTATCATTTTCCCTAGCTTATCTAAGCTTTCATCACCATACAGCCTTAATATTAAATCACAGCTCTCAAACTTATCACCTATTGTAACAAAGTGCAAAAATCGTTCATTAAAATATACTTTATACATACAAATAGGCGTTAATTTAACATTTTAAATTGTAAAGAATAAATCGAATTTTATTGGTAAAAGTGACTATCGATTACTTAGTTCGAAATTAAGTTATTATTCAATATCTTCTTAACATTTTAAATTAGGTTGTAATTTTAATCAGAATCATGTAGGTTTGTAAAATATGCAAGATGATACCGCCATTAAGGTTGCCGAGTTTTTGTTGCAGATAAAAGCAATTAAACTTCAACCAGAACAACCATTTACGTGGGCTTCTGGATGGAAATCGCCAATTTACTGTGACAATCGAGTTTCTTTATCTTATCCAAGGATAAGAACATTTTTAAGGCAAGAACTCGTTAAACTTATTGAAGACAAATTTGGTCGACCTGATATAATTGCAGGAGTTGCAACTGCTGCTATCGCGCAAGGAGCCCTTGTAGCGGAAGCTATGGGATTGCCATTCGTATATGTTCGTTCATCAGCAAAAGATCATGGTCGAAAAAACACGATTGAGGGAGAGATAAAGGAAAATCAAACTGCAGTTGTGATTGAAGATTTAATTTCTACTGGCGGTAGTAGCTTAAAGGCAGTTGAAGAATTAAGAGAGAATGGAGTTATTGTAAAAGGCCTTGTTTCAATATTTACCTATGGATTCGATAATGCCGCAGCCAATTTCAAAAAAGCCGCTTGTCCATGGTATTCATTAAGTAATTATGACATTATGCTTAAACAAGCTATTGCTAGTGGCTATGTAAAGAAGAAAGATTTGCAGTTATTACAATCATGGAGGTTACATCCTGAAAAATGGGGAATTTAATTCCTACTTTTCTTTGATTTACCTACCTATTTAAAATATCCTAATACTATTTATGACACGATTAGAAAGCGAAAAAGCGACCATTAGTAAACCTGCAAAAGAAGTTTTTGATTTTCTTTCAGATTTTAACAACATTGGATCCTTAATGCCAAAACAGGTTATTAACTTTGAAACTGATGGTGAAACCTGTAAATTTACAATAGAAGGAATGGCTACTTTAGGTATGAAATATGAATCTAAAACACCTAATAGAGAAGTGGTTATGGCTAAGCACGAAAAGGCGCCATTTGATTTTAAATTAATATGTAATATTAGTGATCTAACTACTGAAAAGTCAGAATTACAACTATTTTTTGATGCAGACCTTAACCCATTTTTAAAATTAATGGCTGAAAAGCCTTTGACCAATTTTATCAATCTTTTACTAAATCGATTTAAACAAATTGCTGAATCCTGAAGGTTAAAAAAAAGGTGGTAATTAAAGAAAAAAAAAAAATCTAATTTCTTTTCATATTAAATCGAATACTTGGATGATTCGCTTCAATTCGTTCTCCATCTCTATTTAAGATTGCGGAACCATTATTTTCAACTGACTCCAAAACAGCAGAAAATTGTTCGGTTGAACTTAAAAATTCAGATTCAATACCCAAACGGTATAAATGTTTATTGTAATAGGTTTCTATAAAGTTTGTATTTCCAGCTAAAAATTTCTCATAAAAAAAATTAATGTGATTATGGAGGATAATGATTTCTGATTCAGGATCATATG
>JANPGA010000301.1:0-9432 GCA_031423735.1 Bacteroidota bacterium
AGAACATAACTATAAATTAAATTTTGATAATTGTTTAGTAGGATTTTTAATATTTATAAATTGTACATGTAAAATTTCTATTTCAAAGAAAAATTTTGTACTTTTAATATTTTTAAATGATAATTTAAGTGATTAGGAGAAAACTACTTTTTTTTATTTCATTCACGTTCCTGATTTTATCAGCGGGTAATTCGTTTGGTCAAATTATTTTGAAGAATAAAAAAGATTCAATCTCATTTACTAAAGACGTTCACGGGTTTTCTAAAAAGAATAAATTTACTCGATTCATTTATAAAAATTTATTTATTCAAAGTCCAGTTCTCAAAAAAAAACCGATTAAAAAAATTGTTAAGGATAATTGCGAAGGATTTAATTGCAAAATTATTCGTTCAATAATTATTAAAGTTTATGATCCATTTGGATATGAATTAAAAGATACACTAAAAAGGCCATTAAGTGTATTTCAAAAAGTAGGAAATAAAACCCATATTCAATCAACGCGATTTTCAATTCGAAATTTTTTTATGTTCCATGACGGAGAGGAGTTCGATGCTTATAAATTAAGTGAGACCGAAAGGTTAATGCGCTTGTCAAATTTGTTTCGAGATATATTGATCACTCCAACAACTATCGATGGATGCGTTGATTCTATCGATTTATATGTTAAAGTAATTGATAAATGGTCGTTAACAGTTGCGTTTACTGCTAATCCAAATCGTGCAAGATTTACAATTACCGAAAGTAATTTTCTAGGACTAGGACACGAATCATCAAATTCATTTGATTACAATAAGGATATAGCACTGGAAGCATACCAAGGAACCTATTCAATTAATAGAATAGGAAACACCTTCATAAGCGCTAAAATTATTGATGAAAACAGAAGCGATAAATCATCTCAAAAAGCTATAGAAATAATTCGTCCATTTTATTCCCCAATCACAAAGTGGGCTGGTGGACTTTCAGTAGGACAATCAGTAATTAACGACAAACTATATTTCTTAGATACCATTAAAAATAATTTACTAATCAAATTTAGTACGCTCGATTTTTTTGTTTCTCATAGTGTAAATCTTAAGAAACATGGCTTAAATATTAAAAAATTCGCTCCTAATCAAAATTTTATTTTTTCATTACGATCCTTATCTAATCGTGTATATTCGAATGGCACATTAGGTGATTCTTTAGGTCTTTATAAAAACCGTGATTACGTTTTAGGAATGGTTGCATTATCATATGTTGGCTATGAAAGCGATCGGTTTCTTTTTAAATTTGGGGATAAAGAAGATATCCCTGTTGGAAATTTTTACGGTTTAATTGGAGGTTATGATTATCGAAATGATAGCCAATATTTTGGTTTCCGATTAGGATCAGCTAAATTAACTTCAAGGGGGTACATTTCATTTTTCGCTGAGGCTGGAATGTATGAAGGGAATAAATATTCGAATGCAACAATTTTAAATTTGGAATCTACTTATTACACTCCACTTTTTACTTTTGGGAAATGGAATGTTCGTCAATTTGTTAAACCTCGCTTAACTTTAGGTTGGGATCAGCCTCTAAATAAATCGTTAATTTTAAGTGATAATGAAGGGATTCAAGGCTTTAGTAATGAAAATATTTACGGGAATAAAAGAGCAACACTTTATCTGCAAACACAGGGATATTCACCTTATACCATTCTCGGTTTTCGATTTGGACCCGTGTTCTATTTCAATTGTGGAATTGTATCCGACAATAAAACGCAACTTTTCCAAAACTCTCTTTATTCAGCTGTAGGTTTTGGAATTGTATTTAAAAACGAATATTTAACGTTAAATGCTTTTGATGTTTCTATTTCTCTTTATTCATATATTCCCGAAGCTACCTCCTATTATAAAACTAACGCCTTCAGAACGGTGCACTTCGATTTACGAAACATAAACGTTGAGAAACCTGATTTTGCCGAGTATAAATGAGCAAGAGTCATTTTCTTAAAAAATAGCATATTCAAATACTATGATAAATAATTTCTTGATTTAAAATTCTTTTCAAATAATCATTATCGATTCATTACATTCAGATCTTAGCATATTAATTTTATTGTTTGTCAAATTCACTCACAATGTATATATTTAAAGTATTAATACTATTTGTTTTAATAATAACTTCTTTCGAAATAGTATTAGGAAATCCAGTTCATTCCGATGGTGATCGTGAATTAATGCTGCAAATTCTTAATGAAAGAAAGGAAAAGTTTTCTACTTACACTCAATCTTTAGATGATGCAACGGGTATTTTTGGTAATAAAACAAAAAAGGACATAAAAAACTCTCAAAAAATACTAGTAGAAATAGTTAAACTTGACAACAGGTTAATTCAACTTTTAAATCAAAAAATTGATTTTGAAGGGTTCGAAAAAATGAATTCTGAATACGATCATTTTAAAAAGGAATCGATCCTAAATGTCTTAAAGGAAGATTTGAAACGCTCGGATTTACGCTTAGGTCTTTTAAACCAAAAAATTGAAGATCAGAAGGCAAAGATGAACAAACTTATCCTCACAATAATATTTTTAAGCTCAATGTTTTTACTCTTAGTAATTAAATCTTTGGGAAAAAAGAAGAAGTCAAAAGACGGCGAAAACAACTAACTTTCCTCAATTGGGGTAATATTAAGAATTATTGCTTTTTTGATATAAACTCACTAAATTATTGTTTAGTTTTTATCCTTGGAAAAGCTAACTTTGCACTCCTAAATTATTTTACCTCATTTCATGTCACAACACCTTACAGAGCAGGAAATTATCCGCCGTCAAAGTCTTCAAGAACTTGAAAAACTAGGAATTAACCCTTATCCAGCCGAACTTTATCCAGTAAATTCTTCATCAGAAGCAATTTTAAAGGGATTCGACGCGTCACCTGAAGATTACAAAGATGTTATAATTGCCGGTCGAATTATGAGTCGCCGCATCATGGGAAATGCTTCATTTGCAGAAATTCAAGATTCATCAGGAAGAATCCAAGCCTACTTTCGAAGAGATGATTTATGTCCTGATGAAGACAAAACTTTATATAATACAGTTTTTAAAAAACTTACTGATGTTGGTGATATCATTGGTGTTAAAGGTTATGTTTTTCGTACTCAAACAGGTGAAATCTCCATTCATGTTCGTGAGTTTTCTATTCTAACAAAATCGTTAAGACCATTACCATCAGTAAAAGAAAAAGATGGAGTAACCTATGATGCCTTTAGTGATCCTGAAATGCGTTATCGCCAGCGATATGTTGATTTAATTGTAAATGCTCATGTTCGTGAAACATTTGTGAAACGATCAAAATTAGTAAATAGCATTCGTCAATACTTAGGTGGAAATGGTTACCTTGAAGTTGAAACTCCAATTTTACAACCACTTTACGGAGGAGCCGCAGCACGACCATTTAAAACCCATCATAATACACTCGATATGACGCTTTACTTGCGAATAGCGAATGAACTTTATTTAAAACGACTTATCGTTGGTGGTTATGACGGAGTTTTCGAATTTGCAAAAGATTTTCGTAATGAAGGAATGTCGCGTTTTCATAATCCAGAATTTACGCAAGTAGAATTATACGTTGCTTACAAAGATTACTATTGGATGATGGAATTAGTGGAGGAGATGGTAGAAAAAGTTGCAATGGATTTGCATGGCTCAACAGAAGTTAAAGTTGGAGAGAATATTATTAATTTCAAACGTCCTTGGAAGCGATTTACGATGTATGAAGCAATCGCACATTTTACCGGAGTTGATATCACTGATATGGATGAAACTGCAATGCGCGTTGCTGCAAAGGGAATGGGGATAGAATTGGATGAAAGTATGGGAAGAGGAAAAATTATTGATGAAATATTCGGAGAAACTTGCGAAGGAAAATTAATTCAACCAACATTTATTATTGATTATCCTGTTGAGATGAGTCCTCTTGCAAAGAAACATCGCTCCAAGCCGGGACTGGTTGAACGCTTCGAAGCGATCTGTAATGGTAAAGAAATTTGTAATGCATTTTCTGAATTAAATGATCCGATTGATCAACGCGCACGATTTGAAGAGCAATTAGAATTAGGAAAGCGTGGTGATGAGGAAGCAATGCAACTTGATGAAGACTTTTTGCGAGCGATTGAATATGGAATGCCTCCTACAGCAGGTTTAGGAATTGGTATCGATCGTTTATCAATGATTATGACGAATTCTCCATCGATCCAAGATGTATTATTTTTCCCACAAATGCGACCCGAACTCGCAGTATCATCATCAGAACGTGAGGAAATTAAATTGGAAGGAGTGCCATCACCATGGGATGATGTTTTGAAAAAAATGGGAATCGCAAGTAATGCACAATTAAAAACTATTAATCCCAATAAACTATTTAACGACCTTGGTGGGATGAGAAAAAAATTCAAATTGGATGCACCTCTTCCAACACTTGAAGAAGTAAAAGTTTGGGTTTTATAATTTATTTTAATCTGTAGTTTAAATTCTGTTGAGCATGAATCGTTTATTTAATCGAACACTTTTATGGATGTTGCTGTCGCTACTTTATGGTAACACATCCGGCCAGTTAAATTCTCAATTAGTAATTCCAAATCTGCAAAAGCATATTCAAATACTTGCATCTGATAAATTTGAAGGAAGAGAAACAGGAAAAAAAGGAGAAGAACTTTCATCGGCATACATCATTAATCAATTTCGTGAAATAGGATTATTACCTAAAGGTGAACAAGAATATTTACAACCATTCTCGTTTACAATGAGTACTACAATTGGACCATCATCAACAGTTAAAATCGATAACCAAATATTAAAAAAAGAAAAAGATTTTTTTCCATTAGGTTATTCTTCTAATACTACTGTAACAGGTAAAACGATAAATGTTGGTTATGGAATAATTGCCCCTAAACTCGACTATAGCGACTATAAAGATTTAAAAGAACTAAAAGGTAAAATTTTTATAATGGAGATGTCTTCTCCTGATCATGCGGGACCACATGGTAAATACGAAGAATATGGTGATCTAAGAACCCGAATTGATACTGCAATATCTAAAGGCGCAATTGGAATTATTTTTATTAATTCAGATAAAGATTTTACAAATCCCAAACCTGATTATTCAAATCGGATAAGTCCTTCAAAAATCCCAGTGGTTTTTATTTCAAATCAAAATATAGTTGACAATAAAAATAATATTAAGAAAGCCGAGATTAGTTGCGAATTGGTTAAACAAGTTGGAACAGGTCATAACATAATTGGATATTTAAATAACGGCGCTGCAAATACAATCATTATTGGAGCGCATTATGACCATCTTGGATTTGGCGGTGATGGATCTCTTTATAGAGGCGAAACTAAAGTTCATAATGGAGCTGATGATAACGCAAGTGGAACAGCGGCTTTAATAGAGCTTGCTAGATATTTTAATAATGTTCCATCAAAAAACAATAACTATTTGTTCATCGCTTTTAGTGGAGAAGAAAAAGGATTGCTTGGTTCTGGGCATTTTGTGAAGCAACCAACAATACCACTTTCTTCAGTTAATTACATGTTAAACATGGATATGGTTGGCCGACTTAAAACCGATGAACCAACATTATTAATTAACGGAGTAGGAACATCGGATGCATGGAAAATTGCAATGGACTTTATTAAAATTGACAGTTTAAAAATCAAATCAACCGAATCAGGAGTAGGGCCTTCTGATCATACATCATTTTATTTAAAAGATATTCCTGTTTTACATTTTTTTAGTGGAACACATAGTGATTATCATAAACCTAGTGATGATGAATCTCTAATAAATTACCCTGGAGAATACCGCATTTTGAATTATATGACTCAACTTATTTCGAAACTTGATGATAAAGGGAAAATCAGTTTCATTAAAACAAAAGATGAATCAAACGAAGATGCTCCTCGTTTTAAAGTAACACTTGGAGTTGTTCCCGATTATGCTTTTGATGGTGAGGGAATGCGAATTGATGGAATTAGTGATGGTCGTCCTGCCGCTAAAGCTGGATTAAAATCAGGTGACATTGTTGTTGCAATTGGCGAAAACAAAGTTGTTGATATGATGAGTTACATGAAAGCATTAGGTAAATTTAACAAGGGTGAAACATCAATTGTTACCATTCTCCGCGATAAAAAGGAAATAAAAGTGGAAATTGTTTTTTAACAAAGTTAATAATGCAAATAGGAAAGTTTTGTTACTCTCAGTTCTTCTCTTTACTTAAGCATTTTTATTAAATAAAACATGTTGAAAGAAGGCAAATTATTTTACATTTAAGGCAAATTATTTAGAAAATATATTTCATAAATTTGAAACTCTATTTTAACACATTTAAAAAAACGAAAAAGATGAAAAAAATCTTTACATTTCAAAGATTAATTTTGGCATTTTTAATGCTCTTTACCTTTCAAAGTATTGTTGTACTAGCTCAGCAATCAGATGGCGATCGAATCAGAAAGTCACACACCAAAACATTTAATAAAAAGGGGAAAATTGATCACAGTTTAATTTCAAAAAACTCCAATCTTGTTGGTTGTGGTGTTGATTCTGCTGTAAATGGAGTTTACGCTTTTCAAGATGCAACAGGATCGGATTTTACTTCATTTTTATGTGGAGTTAATGATAGTGTATCTGCAACTTTTGGAAATGGATACGCTTATTATGATGGTGATGGATATTTTATAAATTTATTTCAAGGTAGTCAAGTTACTTTTAGTTTAGATAGTTGTACAGGACATCCTACTTCTTTAACGATTTGTGATAGTACAAATACACCTATCCCAGGAGCTTATTCAAGTGCAGCATGTGGGAATTCCTTAAATTTTGTGGCACCATACTCTGGAACATATATAGCTGTAATGAACGATAATGGAATTTGTGGTGGTGGAGGTCTTACCGGAATAGGCCAAGTTTATTGTTATAAACAAGTAGGTACAATATTAACATCATGTCTTCCTGGTCCACCTAACGATTCAATTTGTGGTGCATTACCTTTAACTGTTGGTGGTGCATTTTATAGTGGCAATAATACAACAGCAGATCTTATCGATACCTATGATAATATTGCAATTGTAGCAGGATACGCCTGTTCAACTCCTAATAATACTTTGTGGTATAGTTTCACTCCAACTATTACTGAAAATATTTCAATAGTTTGTTTTACTCCAGCAGTTAATGGATTACAAGAATGGGTTGGTGTATTTACTGCAAACTCATGTAACGACTCATTAAAAAATGGATTTTGTTACTCTGGAGGAAATGCGGCAGATGATACCGTTAGGATTTCTATTGCAGTAACTGCTGGTACTACTTATTATTTAATGGTAGATGGTGTTGGTGGTGCAGTAGGTGCTTTTCAAATTGGTTTAGAATCTGCTTTGCCAGCGCCTTCAAATGATACAATTTGTGGAGCTTTGCCATTAACTGTTGATGGCCCTTATGATAATAATGATAATGGGTTTGCCTTAGGTTCTGATAATGATGATATAAAAGCAACTAATGCTGGATTTTCATGCTCAGTTCCAAATAATACTTTATGGTATAGTTTTACTCCTACTGTAACAGAAGATGTTGTTGTTAATTATGCATCTACTCCTGTTAATGGTTTAAATGGATGGTTAGGAATTTTTACTTCAACTTCTTGTTTCGACCCATTAGTGTATGATACTTGTTTTGTTGGCCCCATCGGCTCTGGAGATACTGTAAGAACTACAATTTCAGTAGTGGCAGGAACAACTTATTATTTAATGGTAGATGGTGTTGGTGGTGCAGTAGGTGCATATGCTTTAGGATTAACAAGTATTCCTCCTCCTCCTCCTACACCTGTGAATGATTCACTTTGTGGTGCTATACCCTTAACCGTTGGCGGCCCATATGATAATAATGATAATACATCTGCTAGTATTTCTGATAACGATGATTTAAAAGCCGTTTCTGCTGGATATACATGTTCAACTCCAAACAATACATTATGGTATAGTTTTACTCCAACTGTAACAGAAGATGTAGTTGTTAATTATGCATCTACTCCAGTAAATGGTTTAAATGGATGGTTAGGAGTTTTTACTGCAACTTCTTGTTCTAGTCCTTTAGTTTATTCTAATTGCCTTGTTGGTCCTGCAGGAACTGGTGATACTTCTAAAAACACTATATCTGTTGTTGCAGGCACTACCTATTATTTAATGATAGATGGTGTTAGTGGAGCAGTTGGTGGTTATGCAATAGGATTAACAAGTGTACCGCCTCCTCCCCCTACACCTGCGAATGATACACTTTGTGGAGCATTTCCTTTAACATTAGGTGGAGCATATTATAATAGTGATAATACTTCAGCAAGTTTATTTGATGCAAATGATGCAACGGTTGCCGGCTTAGGATATACCTGTGGAACACCTAATAATACTTTATGGTATTCTTTTCTTCCTTCAATTACTCAAGATGTTTCTGTCAATTTCTTATCTCCTAACGGAGGATTAGATGGTTGGTTAGGATTATTTACAGCACCTACGTGTAACGATCCTTTAGTATATGTTGATTGTTATGGAGGACCAGTCGGAATTGGAGATACTGTAAAAACCACTATTTCAGTAGTTGCAGGAACTACCTATTATTTAATGGTAGATGGTGTAAGTGGAGCAGTAGGGGCATTTGGTTTAGGAATTACAAATACAGTTCCTTATCCAGTAAATGATACTATTTGCGGTGCAATAGATCTAGTATTAAACGGGCCATTTATTTCAGGAAATACTTTCGAGGCACAAGCATCAGATGCCTCAGATGTATTAATTACAAATGCAGGTTATAACTGCGGAATACCAAACAATACTGAGTGGTTTCAGTTTACACCAGCTACTACCGATTCATTCGATTTAGTTATGTCTGCATTAGGACAAGGTTTTGAATCCTGGATTGGTGAGTTAAGCACAACCGCAGGAGCTAATGCATGTAACGGAAGTTTAGTGTATGAACAATGTCTACTAGGAACAAATAATTCATTTGGTGATTCTGCTTATAACCGATTATTCTTAACTGCTGGTCAAACTTATTTCTTCATGGTTGATGGTTTCGCAAATGCAACCGGCTTATTTAGTATCGGAATTAAATCAGTTGTAATTATTGGTGTAAGTGAATTTGAAAGTAATATTCATAGCTTATCTGTATTTCCAAATCCAGCTACTGAAGTGCTTAATATAAATTACAGTTTTGCTCATGATGAAAATGTAACATTCCAATTAATGGATCCAACTGGTCGTGTTTTATTGAGTGAATCAAACTCAGGAATTAAAAATGGTTTGAAAACAATCAATGTAAAATCAATTAATAGCGGAATTTATTTACTCCGACTTTTAAATGACAAAGGAAGCGTAACTCGAAAAATAATGATACAGAAATAATAAAACAAATTAAAAAA
>JANPGA010000302.1:0-1757 GCA_031423735.1 Bacteroidota bacterium
AATCTAATAATATAATCTATTTTATTTCAACAACTCCAAAATTTTATTTTCTACTGCTGTTGAATTCCAGTTCTCTTTTATATCTGGCATTGCCATAATTTGTTGCATGATGGCTTCTTGTTTTTTTCCTTCACGGAGTGCTTCGCTGTAACGTATTTGCGGACTATAACTCACCATGGTGTATAATGGAATCCATTTGTTGGGATGTTTTTCACTGAAAGAGGCTTCGATTTTCTTTTGTAACAAAAAAGATTCTTGTCCTACTTTATCACGCATTTCAATAAAATTATTTAGCGCTAATTCAGCAATTGCATCTGCATCTGGTTTTCGCAAACGTTCACATTCACTAAAAATTTTATCCCAATCTTCGCCATACTGATCCATCAATTCATTTAACACAACACAATCTTCAAAACCACAATTCATCCCTTGTCCGTAGAAGGGAACAATAGCATGTGCAGCATCACCAAGCAATAAAACTTTATCAGAAAATCTCCAAGGAAAACAACGAACAGTAACTAACGATGATGATGGATTGTTTGTATAATCTTCTTTTAAAGTTGGCATCATCGTAACTGCATCTGCAAAAACAGTATTGAAAAAATTCATTGTTTTTTCTTCTGTATTTAAAGATTCGAAAGAGGGATCACCTTTATGAGGAAAGAACAATGTGCAGGTAAAACTTTTATCAAGGTTTGGCAATGCAATCATCATATACGATGAACGCGGCCAGATATGTAATGCATTTGGATCCATAGCATATTCGCCATTTGCTGTAGGAGGAATGTTTAATTCTTTATATCCATGTTCGAGATAATTTTGTGAATATTGGAATTGATCCGTACTTAATTGCATCTGTAATCTTCCTGCAGAAAACGCTCCATCAGTAGCAAAAATACGATCAGCACTGACTTCAGTTTTAACATGTCCTTCATCTTCAAAATATGCTGTTGCAGTTTTTAAATCAAGATTAGTACAACGCTGTTGAAAATGAATTTTTACTCCATGTTGTTCAGCAATATCCATTAAAACACAATTCAAACCTCCTCTGGAAACTGAATTAATCGCTTGTCCATCTTTTCCATAGGCTTGATACGTAAGTTTACCATCAACCGAATGCATCATTCTTCCCTTCATTGGTATAGCGACTTTTCGAATCTCTTGCTCGATACCAATAGCAGCTAGCCCTCTCCATCCACGATCACTTAATGCAAGATTAATTGATCGTCCAGCAGAGATACGATTAGTCCGTAAATCAGCACGGCGTTCATAAACATTTACTTGATAACCACGTTTAGCGAGGTAAATTGATAAAAGTGAACCTACTAATCCAGAACCTATGATGCTTATTTTTTGCATTGTTGAGTAAATTATTTCATTATTTAATAGAAATACAAATTAAGCACAATCAGACTCATATTAAAAATAATTTGAAGAATATTCCTCTAAACTGAGCGAAATCATTCCTTATTGAAAATTCATCTGTCCTTACGTTTATAACTTGTATTTTCGGAACATGAAAATTATAGTAAGAATTCTATCGATTCTAGTTGTTTGTTTTTCAACTTCAAATGCTCAAACCAAAATACTTTTTGATGCTACCAAGTCAGAAATGTCGGGTAATGCTGATTGGGTAATTGATGCAAGCTCGTTTAATATTGGCTGTAACACCGGACCTTCGATTGCAGGAACAGGAAACGAATCTAATCCTTCGAGATATCCAAACCCTTCTCAAAGTGGAATTTCATCTAGTACTG
>JANPGA010000303.1:0-2275 GCA_031423735.1 Bacteroidota bacterium
TGCCAATATCCTCTCGCAGCCATCGCATCACGTTGCTTTCTATCTTCTTCATTTTTTTCTAGATCCCAATTGCCGCTTCTTACACGATCAATCAATTCTGGTGTTACTATATATTGTTCGATTGATAAAGAATGATATGCATCGGTTACATATAAATTATCTAAGCTTTTTAAATATTTTTCAATGTCTTTTGAAATGCCGGGTGATTTCGGAAAAAGATTTATTATTTCATCCCTCATTGTATGCCACATTAATTTAATTCGGTTTACATAGGGTGATTTTTCTTTGATTGAAAAATTTACAGGACTTGGATTTTCAAATGGATCTGATTCACGAATTACATATCCTGCACTTTGCATTGCTTTTATTATTTCATCGGCAATCTTTTCCCTACCAATATTCCTAAATGCTCCAGCTAATCTTCCTGCAATAGTACTATGACCGCCATCGAGTAATAAAGGAAGGATTTGTGATGAATCAGAAATTAATGCAAGAGCAACTCTAACGTATGTTGCATTTCCTTCATAAACGGCCTGCGAACAATGGATCAGTGAAGAGGACAATGATAACATTCGAATACCATTCATTTCTATTATTTCAGTAGTTTGAGCTATTGCTGTTTCAATGCTGAATAATGAGGTTTCAAATGGGAGCGGTGTTATTGAGTTCGTTCCTTTCGGAGATCTAACAATTAGTTGAGTTGGAACTGTCCAGCTCCCAGCGTGAATTTTTATGGATTGGTCAGCAGAAATCCAATATTGTTTACCGAACCTATCTGTTAAATATCTAGCGCAAAAATTCCAGTATGAGGCAAACCAGGTAGTACTATCACCTTTCTTTTCTTGAACAGGGGTATGGATAAACCATCCTTTAACAACTTCACGAAGAAAGCCACCTTTAACTAAACGTTCCCGATCAACTCGTTTTAATTCTAATGACTTTACAGCAATGATTCCTTGATCTTGAAGATTTTTCAAGACTTCTAATGATTCTGCTAATTTTTCATTTGGAGTTGCCATTATACTTTACCTTTCTTTAAATTGAAATTGGTTTTATTCTATGTTATTCTGTGTCATCACTAGGTTTAGATGTTGTACTATTACTAGGTTTAGATGTTGCGTCATTACTAGGTTTATGTGCAAAGTTAATATAAATAATTGAATTACAATTTGTAAAGTTTAATGGCCAAAAGCGATCTCAATGTGATAAGTGTATATAGATTGGAAAAGTATTTAGAGCATCAAGAGGTAAATGAATCAATTTCTAGCATTTAATCGAAAATAATCCTAATAACGCTGTTTTAGTCGTGAAAAATCCTAGTAAATGTGTTCTTAACCGTGAATAATACGCAAAACTATTTTAAATCGAAATAATTATTTTAATTTATATAGAATTCAATAGGTTCCAATATCTCCGTTATTTATTCTCGTTTGTAATTCCAAAATTCTTTTTATTAATTGGTTAAATTTTAACGGCTCACCGTAGATCATAAAACTTGTCATTGCTTCATAATCTCTTTCATAATTATCAATTACGCTGCCGGGTGGAAGAATGCTGATTTTACTTGGTGAATGGCTAGCATAATCAAGTCCTCGTAACGGATTAAACTTTTCTCTGTGAGCAACAATGTTTTTGTATAGGTCTATATTTTTCAAAGCGTCGATTCCGTGTTCGGTGTCCATCAATTTTTCCAAGTCATATAAGTGTCTTGAAAGTCTGTCAATGCGTATTTTTTCAGCATCCTGTGAAAATTCTTCGTGAAGCAAAAATATTTTTTCTAAAAACGTTCTTTGTGGAAGCACAGTCGGTATTGAAAAAGGAACAGTTGCAAAATTTTGTTGTGAAAAGTTATCGCTTAAAATCGAGTTGATTTTTCTTTCCTCAATAGGCTCCATTAATGAACGTGAACTTACTTCTATCAAAACCCTTTGTGGTAAATATTCTGATGTGTCAATTACTGAATTGTAATGAATCTCTATTACTTGCGGGTCTTTGTCTGAATGGTTTACTGGTTGAGCAATTAGTTTGCATTCATAAATTGCTTTCCATTCGGTTAGTGTTTTGGTTAAGTCGACAAGGAAAGTCGTTGATATAAATTCACAAGATTGTTTCCTTAGGTTTTTGATTTGCGTTTTACTGATGTCTCCATCAAAACCAAAAAACTTTCTGTCTATTGCCAAATCTATATCTTCCGAAAATCGTTCTATCAAATTCCAACCTTTACTTAATGAAGTCCCACCTTTGAAAACTATATTTTTACCGTATGGCAATGAAA
>JANPGA010000304.1:0-6713 GCA_031423735.1 Bacteroidota bacterium
CCTGCTCCACCAGTCCATGTGGCTGTAGTGGCTGAACCACCGATCGTTCCTATGATAGAAACTCCTACTCCATTACAGGATACTTTATCTACTCCTGCACTAACTGTTGCTGGGGTGCCACATACATTACAATTATTTACAGTTACAATTGCAGAACCAGAAACTGATCCTGCACAGTTAGCATCAACTAAAGAAATTCCTGTATAAGTTGTATTCCCTAATAAAGTAGGAGTTACTGAAAACGAATTTGGATTATTAGAAGTTGTAAATTGAGTTGAAGTTGTACCGTTTGAATAAGTATAAACAAAAGGAGCTGTACCAACAAAACTTACACTTAACAATGCATCTTGACCTAAACAAATTGTTGATGGTCCAGAAATAGTAGCTGTAGGAGTTGGGCGAACTGTAATTATTTGAGAATTATTTCTAGTACATCCAGGTGCATATGTTACAGTATAAGTAATAGTTTGAGTGCCAGCAGATGGACTAAAAATCCCATTCGTTACACCTGTACCTGAATAAACTCCTCCAATTGGTGAACCACCAGAAAGAGTAACTTGACTAACAGAAGCACAAACTGGGTTAAATGCATTTAACGATACAGGTTGTGGGGTAGTAATACTAATCGTTGCTGATCCTGATCCTGTTCCACTACATGTTGCATCCGTCATACTCACTATAGAATATGTTGTAGCAACAGATGGAGTAACAACAAGGGTATAAGGATTACTTGAAGTTGTAACACTTGTATTGGTTGTCCCATTACTATAAACAAAAGTATAAGGTGCTACACCTGTAAAAGCTACATTTAAATTTGCAGATTGAAGTGGGCATATTGAAGCACTTCCTGATATAGTTGCTGTAGGATTACTACAAATATCTGATAAACAAATATTAAAAGTCCCTGGAGTTGCAGCTGTTGACCAAACACGTATATTATAATCTGCTGAAGGATTTAAACCACTAAAAAGATATGATCCATTTGCAGGATTATAACAACCAATCTCAACACCGGCGCAATCAAAAACTAATTCTGCTTTTAAACCTACAGCAGTTCCTGGAGAAATAGTCATGTTAATATCAGCAAGGCTTCCAGTATTAAAAACAAACCAGACATCATTTTTTGTTGTAGCATCGCAAGTAGCAGAAAAAGATGTTGAAGTAGCATATTGTGTAGAGTAAACTTGTGATGACCCAGGACAAGCTAATGGAGGATTCACAGTTAATCTAATTGCATCAATACAATTATCATTTACTGGTGGAACAATACATTGAGTTGCTTGATAAACACATAAGTTCATAGTTCCTGTAGCAGTTAGGCTATATGTCCATGCTCTTACATAGTATGTTTGACCTGCAACGTATTCATTTTGACATAAAGAAATTTCAGGCATTGCGGCATTAACATCATCAGAGCACTTTTTTACAGTACCAGAACCAACACAACCAGACCATACTTCCATTGCCCAATCGTTTACAGTGCCAGCTTGAGTAGTTATTACAATCTTATTTCCTGTATTGGGTGCAACAAATTTCAGCCATCGGTCATCATTTGGAACATTCCCTGTTACATCCGAACAGAGAGCATTTGGGCCATTTTGAGTGGTACCTGAAGTTACTGTTGTATAACTACAAGTACCAAGACTTGCTGCAACAGGAACTAGGATAGCAGTGGAACAATCTTCCCCTGCGGTTTGACTCATAACTTTACTACTGGAAAATAAAAAAATCACAGTAAAAAGAAATATACTAAATAAAGAATTGGATAAACCTTTTTTCATTGGGTTGGTATTAGTGTGTAATTTTGAAATCATATAGAGCCTAAAGTTAATAAGATATTTAAGAATTCCAAGCAATTTAGCTTTAAGAAAAGAATAAATTTAAAATTTTACGTGAAATCCTTACCATACTCCACCAATAGCTGGAATACGGTGTTAATCGTATTAATAATGTGGGTAAAAAATTTATTGACCTGTATATGGAATTGTAAAGTCGAAAAAGGCACCAGAAACTGATAATGTTTTAGGTGACCTACTCCATGTTTCCATGCTATTACGATGATTTACAACAATATAATAACTTCCATTCGCAAAAGATCCAGGAAAGGAAAACACACCAGTACCTGTAGTACTTAAAACCGATTTTACAGAACTTAAAATAGTAAAAGGTGGAGTACTTTGCGCCAAAGAAACTGTAACAGAATCAGAAACAGTTGGTTTGGTTATTGGATCTAAAACAGCAGTCATTTGCCCTCCTCCCAAATAAAATCCTTGCAGATAGGCCTTAACTGTTAAATTTGCAAATACAGGTCCAGCACCAATACCAAATAATAAATTACTGGTAGTAGAACAGCCATTTGGCAATTGGATATAAATTAAACCTGTGGTGGTTCCAACTGGTACAATTGCATTTATCAAATTATTATTGGGAATGTTATAACTTATAGCATTTGTAGTATTGAAACGAACAATATTTGCTCCATTAAAGTTAGATCCGTTAATTACTACTTGAGACCCAATTGGACCAATACCAGGACTAAAAGAAGTTATACTAGGTGCAGTTTTTACCGTAATTGGCTGACTTGCAGAACGGCTACATCCACTTCCTACACCATATGAATAAGTAATTGTATAGGTTCCAGCAACTAATGATGATGGATTAAATATCCCACCAGTTACTCCTAGCCCAGAATAAGCGCCTCCACTTGGCAATCCCCCACTTAAGGCAATAGAAGTATTTTGGCAAGCAGGAGCCAGAGCTGCTAATGAAACTACAGGAGGAGGCAGAATAGTAACTGTTGCTGACCCACTAACTGTACCGGCACAAAATGCACTTGTAACACTTACTAAGTTATAAGATGTTGTTGTTGTAGGAGATACAGGAATAAAAAATGGAGTTGAATTAGCAGTAACATTGAAATTTGATATCCCATTTGAATACACTAAATTCCAAGGACCAATACCTGTTAAATCCACTTTTAACTGAGCGGTACCAGTTGAACAAATACCAATCGAACCACTCAAAGTTGCCTTAGCATCATCGCATACATCAGCTAAACAAATTTCAAAAGAACCAGACTGGCCTGATGGGGACCAAACTCGTATATAATAATCTGCTACATCATTAAGACCAGATATTGTATATGTTGATCCACCTGCTACTGGAGAAAAACATTGTAACTCAGCGCCAGCACAATCAAATAATAATGCGGCTTTAATTATTGGAGCAGAAACTGCCTTTAAGGTTAAAGTAAAACTACCTTTAAAACCAGTATTAAATTTAAAGAATTCATCTAGAATAGTTCCAGTACCACAGGTGGGTGCAGAAAGTCCAGCACTAGCCGTTGCAAAATTTGTGGAAAATGATTGAGTTGAACCTGGGCAAGATTGTGGAATACCTATTTGCAAGGTAGTAGCGCTTAAACATTCATCATTAACTGGCGGTATTACGCATTGCGAAGTAGCTAAGTATGCACATAAATTCATAGTACCAGTTGCACCTTGAGTATAAGTCCAAACACGAACGTAAAAAATTTGATTAGGAGTATATTCATTTTGGCAAATAGTTATTTCAGGCATACTTGCATTAACGTCATCGGAACATTTTAATACTGTTCCGCCGCAAGCACTCCATACTTCCATTACCCAATCATTATTTGTTCCTGCAGTAGAGGTTATAACTAACTTATTGGTTACTGTTGCTGGTGCTACAAACTTGTACCACATATCATCATCGGCAACCCTTCCAGTGGCATCTGAACATAACGCATTGGGTCCATCTGAAGTAATTCCACTAGAAACTGTGGTATAATTACCTGCAACTGGAACCCCATTAATTAATGCAATTGTTGGAGCTGAAGCACAATCGTCACCAGTGCGTGCTGTTGTAAAACTAAAAGGTCCGATATTAGAACTAGTACCTCCAGAAGTACAATTTGTGGAAATATAATATTGATAATTTGTACCAGCAACTAATCCTGAAATAATTTGAGGAGAAGTTGCATTATTTATTATTGTTCCGGATCCCAATAAAAATCCTGAAGGGCCATATTCCAATTTTGCAGTACCTGAAACTAAAGAGCTCCAAGATATTTGAACATCAGTCTTATGGATATTAGAAACTGGCAAATTAGTAGGAGTAAAACATGGAGGGGTATAGCGATAAATTAAACCAGAAAGAGGGAAAGTTGAGTTTAATGAGCATGTTGAAGAATTTGCAACACCGTTTGTTGAGGAACTCCAATTTCCTGCTGAAGCTACTAATCGATTATTTATATTAGTTGGGAAGGTGTTATTGATACCTCTTAAACCAATTTGAGGGGTGATTCCAGTATATGCTGTAGTAGTTTTATAGCATAGTTCAATAATATTACTACTCTCATAAAGTTTTATTTGACCATTAACCCCATTCGCAAACGGTGAATTAACTATTGCACTTGGCTTAAAATTTTTCCATTGAATGGTAAATACTCGGTTTGGAGATATACCTGTAGTATTATATCGAATTTCGCCATTTTGCAAAGCATTTCCAGAATAAAAATAGGAATTTAGATTAACTCCCATTAATGAAATAGCTGACTCATAAGCCGTGGCAGAGGATAAAGGAATATAAACATTAGCTGCAGGAGCCGTTGCTCCAAAAGTTATAAATC
Organism: Bacteroidota bacterium; assembly: GCA_031423735.1. Classification (GTDB taxonomy): domain Bacteria; phylum Bacteroidota; class Bacteroidia; order AKYH767-A; family OLB10; genus JANXSD01. Next base: position 4,652 of record JANPGA010000304.1, read on the forward strand.
CATTACTGCTTATGTTACAACCAGTATAGGCTAAATTATTCATTACAAATGAAAAAGGAATTGTACCAGAAGGTAAGTTATAAATCACATCATCTAAAGATGTTACTCCACTTGAGCCTGTAGCAGTTGCCACAACTGTTCCGCCAGTAATTTCAGCATATGGAGTTATTGTATTTTGAGTGAAACTAAATGCACTAATTTGAGATTTTGCCTGCTGAACAACAAAAAATTGAAATATTAAAATAGCAAGGAATTGTGACTTTTTACTGATCGAGTATGATTTATTCATTTTACTAAATATTTTTTAATATTATTATTTAATTTAAACTCATGATCAACCATATCCTTTTATTGAGTTGGATAAAACTTGAATTTATTGAAAAAGTTTAAGGATTGTTAAAGAATTCCGTAATCGGTAAGATTAAGAGGGTAAACAGCGACATATTACCCATTTATATTAATTTTCATTAATACATATTCCATCACAACCTAACAAATAAACGGCTAAAAAATGGAATTACAATAAATATTTTGTAAAAAAATCGTTAATAATGAAAAAATATTCTTCAATAATAATAAAATTCGAAATTCAACATTTCATTTTTTTATACATTTGCGCTCCCATTCTGGAAAAAAGATGGGATTTTGGCGAGGTAGCTCAGTTGGTTAGAGCGCAGCACTCATAACGCTGAGGTCGGGAGTTCGACCCTCCCTCTCGCTACAAGATGTAAAATTAATTGATTTTATTTTCTGTTTTAATCAATTAATTTTCAGTCATTTATATTTAAAAATATTTTTCGATTTACTCTCGAATTAAAATTAGGTGACAGTACAGGTGACAGTTTTTGAGTATTGCCCTGTTTTTTGACAGCTTTGAATGGTTGTAAAATTCCAGAAAAAATCGGGATAAAAAATCTGCATGGCTGGGGACAGTAAAATACCATCATTTACTTTTTTCAGTTAAAAATTGATACGAACCCTGAAACTGGGATTGGTTGAAACTCGGATGATGAAATCCTTTTGAAATTTATATACGTTAGTTTACCAGTGGTTTTAATTAATAAATAAGATATAACTACTTTTTTTAATAAGAGTTTAAATACAATTGTATATTTTAGCAAAGAATAAAAATGGGCTAAACCATTAAAAGTTAATTAACATTATCCTTTAAATTGTCATGCGAAACAATTATCATTTTCTGTTTTTTAGTATGATTTTTATGACGTTTTCAGCATTTCAAGATGCTCCATACTACGAAATAAAAATCAATACACTTAATTCTTACACTCGTCCTAAAGAATGTTCAGTAGTCAGTTTAGAACCCAATACATTATACGTTGTTCCTAACGGAAAAATCTGGGTAATCTATTTCGATAACAGTACAGGAAGTTTAATAGATGACTCTAACAGTGAAACAGTAAGATATAGAACAATTTCTATAAATTCAGTTCCATATAAATTAAAAAAATCTAGTTGCTGTACCACATCAAGATTTTATTGTACTTCAAAGGAAGTATTATTCCCATTGAGATTAAAGGCAGGTACAAAATTAAAATTTTCAACTTTAAAGATGGAGTATTCTAAATATATACAAGAAAATAGTGTTGAAGTGTGTGAATTACCTTTAAAATAATCATTCATAATTTATATAAATGAGAAAAACAATCGGATACTTTTTTTATTACATTTATGTTATCTGTGAGGGATTGCTTAATGCAATTAAGAGTTTTACAAAATCGAATGAGGAAAATCTCTCTGGTACAACAATCGGAATTATTGTTAACTATATCTTAGCTTTTTTTATTTTAATCCCAGCAGTTTTTATTCTTATCCCTTATGCAATTGGGTATTTTACTGCTGATACAATTTTTGATAAAAATGATAGACCTGAATTTCGTGACTTTATCAAATAGCTGCTTTGCATTATTAGGATTTATACAATCACTAAGTATGGGTGGAGTTATTGTATTAATTTGGTATGTTTTTCTAAAAGACTACTTGAAGCGTTTTTCTGAAAGAATTGCAGAAGAAACCTCAGAAAAATCTTTAAAAAAATTCCAAT
>JANPGA010000305.1:0-1813 GCA_031423735.1 Bacteroidota bacterium
GACTTTTTCAGTAATAAATTCGAAATTTATGTTTGCAATTGATGAGTTAATTGTCATTTCATTAACTTCAAAACCAAGCATTTCTTGAATTATATCCTTAATAGTAATAACATTAGTTTTACCATGTAATATTAATTCGCGTAGAATTATTGACTCTTCAATACGTTTTGTATTATTAATTTCATTTGAAAATAATTCTAATAACTTTTTTTCATTTTTATCAAGTTTACGCTTTAATGAGTCTTCTAATTCTTCAATGAAATTAAAATATGACCTTGCATGCGGATAAGTCACATATAATTGAGGGTCGCGTGCGCCGTATCCAATAAAATCTAACATCATTGGAATTCGACCAAGTTTATATTTTAATAGGTAATAGTCAAAAACTAAATCCTTTTTCATTCTCATATTTGAAGCATTTATTGCTTCAAATATGCGGTCCCTTGATATTTGATCAAAATTAATTGTAGAAGCGCCAGGAAGTAAACTACTTCCACTAGACATAAGTTTACGTAATGAATCTTTGTTATAAGTTGTGTCACCATATAAAGCTACAGGCACCAGAAAATTTTTAGCGTAATTACCAATAAAATCGATTACCGTTAGGTATTCCTTTTTAAATAATTTACGAAGTCCACGCCCCAACTGCTGAACAAATATAATTGCAGATTGAGTGGGTCGCAGCATTATTATTTGATTAACACTTGGAATATCTATTCCCTCATTGAAAATATCGACAGTAAATATATAATCAATCTTTTGGCTTGGATTATCTGATTCCAAAAGAGAAATTGCCATTTCTCTTTTAGTGTTGTCATCATCCCCAGTTAATGAAACTGTTTTTAAACCTCTAGCGTTAAATTCAATTGAAAGTTCTCTGCACTCTTCCTTTCGAGAACAAAAAATAAGTCCACGAACCTTTCCATCATCACATCCATAAAAACTAGCTTTATCTATTATATGATTAATCCTTTCTGGAGCCGTTAACAAATTAAAATTAGAGTTATCTTCAACTATTTTTCCTTCAACTGAAATATCTGTTACTCCATAGTAATGAAATGGGCTTAACATATTTTCCTCAAGAGCCTTATGTAAACGAATCTCATAAGCAATATTATAATCAAATAATTTAAAAATATCAGTTCCATCTGTCCTTTCGGGTGTGGCAGTCATTCCTAAAAGAAATTTTGGATTAAAGTACTTTAGAAATCGATTATAAGATTCTGCACCTGCACGATGAGTTTCATCAATAACAATATAATCAAATTGAGTCGGGTCAAATTGTTTTAAATGTTCGTCTTTAGAAATTGTTTGAATGGTAGCAAATATAAAATCCTTATCCAATTCTTTTAAATTCCCTGAATACATTCCCATCGTTTTTGTACCACCAAATACTGATCTAAAAGTTTTTAAAGAAGCATTAGCAATATTTTCACGATGAACAACAAATAAGAATTTTTTAGGATTAAAAACTTTTACGTCAAATGCAGAAAGAAACGTTTTTCCAGTACCAGTTGCTGAAATCAATAACGCTTTATTTTTACCTGATATTCTCAATTGTGCAATATTAGCAAGTGCTTCCACTTGCATAGCATTGGGCTTAACTTTTATATCATTAATAAAACTAATTTCGTCCCGAATTGAATTTTGAAATGCAATTTGCTTATTGTATATAAAACTATATTCCTCAATAAATTTTTCGTTGACGCTAACAGCCTTGTCAAATTCATATTGAAACTCCTTTAAAGCATTAAAAATAATATGACTTTCCGGAGTCGCGGTAACTTTCAAATTCCATTCTATATTAGTACTT
>JANPGA010000306.1:0-1686 GCA_031423735.1 Bacteroidota bacterium
TATCTGACTTACAGTATGTATGTGATCTTTCAATTCAATCTTCTATCAATAATACATATTTAAAAACTGTTGAGTTTACTTCTGCATTTCCCACAATCGTGTAGATTTTTTCGCACAATTTTTTTATTGTCATCAACTCATATCTATTTGTTGAATATTGTTTAATGAATCTCCTAATCTTTTAAACAAAAATATTTGGAATTTTATTTGATATAGTTATGTAAGTATGTGTGCAATGAAATTAAATGGAAATAAGGAGTTAGGTGTGATCATACATACTTATGATAGTTACCATTCATTATTATATGGGATCATTTTTAAAATTTGTAAGAATACTTCCCTAGCTGAAAACATATTATTAGAAACATTCCACACTTATTTCAAAAGAAATGATGTTGATTTGAATAATACTCGTGCATTTACAGATCTTCTTAAATTGACCATTCATATTATTTCTGATAAAACTTCTCAATCAAAAATGAGTGTCGCCAACACTATTTTAGAAGCCAAACGACAGAAAGTTGCATAATTCATTTGGTTAGTTACAAATACCGTTTACAGAAAATTTTGAAGATGACAACTTACGTTAGTTAGAATTTTATCAATCTACATACGTATAATTAACATCAGCATTTGATTGTTGAAATTCATAATTCATAATTCTCCATTTTCTAACTAAATCAATAGCTATCATCTGTTCGCTTCAACCTTATTACCGGTGGTGCTGAAACTACCAATGGAAATTTCTCAATACTTACATTACTGGAATCCAATCCAAAACCTCTTTCTTCCGATAATGAAATTTCTTTCATCCAAAAATGAAATTTCATGATCAGGCTTTCAAATAACGGCAATTCATTATCGTTACTAAGGTATTTTTCCATTACAATAAACTGAAAATCACCAACTACGTTATTTGCATCCATCAATTCGTATGGATTATTAATCTTTACTTCTTTCCCTTTTACCAGGTCCTGTATCACTGATTTGAACATCACATTTAACCTCGGCTGCACACGGAATCCTAAACGAAAATCAACTCTTATAATATCATTCGGGATAATATGCGTAACTACATATTCTGTTTTATAAGGTTCATCAACTGTTTCCACATGGATGAGCCAGTAAATATCTGCACGTTTGGGTTTTTTATTTAAAATGGAGTAAATGATCTTATGTTCTACTTCTTTCGCATTTCCGGAACTTGTGAGATAAACGAGGTGTGTGGCAAATTTGGGAACTGTTTTATCATTACTCAGTTCCTGTATCTTAGGTATATAATTTTCCAGGCGTACAAATTCAACATAACGATTTTTAATTTTTCTAGCCCGGTACCAATCGTACATGATAAAAAATAAAATACCTCCCAGAATTACAGTAACAAAACCGCCATGCGGAAACTTGTCAAGGTTGGCATAAAAGAAACTTAATTCTATGCTTAAATAGATGGCTAAATAAGCGTAGATCAGTATTGGTTTTACACGACGGATTACTAAGAAATTTGCGAATAAAACAGAAGTTGAGATCATTGTAATGGTTATGGCTAAGCCATAAGCCGCTTCCATATTTGCAGCTTTTTGATTTGAGGTACTATTTTCCAAATCTGTAGTCGGAGTAAAATCGTTAGTAGGGTTTTCCAGCTGAGTATTTGGTATATTATCTAAAGGCTCTTGGTAAGTATTTTCT
>JANPGA010000307.1:0-2611 GCA_031423735.1 Bacteroidota bacterium
CTAAAAGGATTGGTTCTTTAATGTTTTTTAATAATCGGATAAATGGAATTTTTAATGAATAACAAATCGTTCCTAAAATCACTAATCCGAAAAATAATAATCCAGAATAAAAACAGACTATCAAATAAATATAGGCTCCAATAATTCCAATTCCTTGCTTCGCAACTACTGCTGCTATGGCGCCAAAAACGCCAATTGGTGCAAATAACATTACATAATTGGTAACTTTAAACATAATATGTGAAACTCCTTCAAAAGCATGAACTATACTTTTTGCTTTCTCACCCATTGATGCCGCCGCTACTCCAAAGAAAAGTGAAAAAATTACAATCGGTAAAATCTCATTATTCGCCATAGCCTCAACCACCGATTTAGGAATTACATGACTAATAAATTCTTTTAAAGTGGGTGCGGCCTTTGCTAATCCAGTGGTGGAGTCCATCGGAGGTAATGGCAAATGCATCACAGTTCCTGGTTCAAAAACATTTACAAGGATTAATCCTAAGGATAATGCAAGAATGGTAGCCACCTGAAAATAAAGCAAGGTCTTAATCCCAATTCGTCCTACAGATTTAAAATCACCAACTTTTGCAACACCTACTACCAAGGTACTAAACACCAAAGGAGCAATAATCATTTTTATTAATCTAAGAAATATATCGCTGAGTATCTGAATGTTACTTGCAAATGCTTCGTATTGCTCAGGGTTAGGATTAAATTCTCTGTAGAGGTATCCAACAAGGATTCCCAGCAACATGCCTAGAAATATTCGGGTAGTGAGGTTGATTTTCATAAAGTTCTCTGTTTCCAAAAATAGGTTAAAACGTAATATCTACAGCATTTTTGCACTAGCTTAAAGGAGGCTATTTGCTATATTTGCCAACTATTTTACATTATGGAAATCCCTAAAACCTATAACCCGACCGAAGCCGAAGCCAAATGGTATCCCCATTGGATGAACAAAGGCTATTTTCATTCCGAGCCCGATGAGCGCGAGCCTTACACAATTTTGATCCCTCCACCTAATGTAACGGGTGTTTTACACATGGGTCATATGTTGAATAATACGATTCAAGATGTGTTGATTCGTCGTGCGCGGATGCTTGGTAAAAATGCTTGCTGGGTACCCGGAACGGATCATGCCTCTATCGCTACCGAAGCTAAAGTTGTTGCGATGCTTCGTGAAAAAGGTATCAAAAAATCAGATCTTACGCGTGAACAATTTCTTGCATATGCCTGGGAGTGGAAAGAAAAATATGGTGGAATTATTTTAAGTCAGCTAAAAAAGTTAGGCGCTTCTTGCGATTGGGAACGTACGCGTTTCACTATGGAAGACGACTTAAGTGAAGCTGTTATTGATGTATTTATTGATCTCCATAAAAAAGGTTATATCTATCGCGGTATGCGAATGGTAAACTGGGATCCTGCTGGCTTAACTGCTGTTAGTGATGAAGAGGTTATCCATAAAGAAGTTCAATCGAAATTATATTATGTTCGTTATGTACTTGTTGATAAAAATGAAGCATACGATAATGATGACGCCAATGCCCGACAAGTTAAATTTGATAAAGGCGAGTTTATAACTATTGCAACTGTTCGTCCGGAAACAATTTTAGGTGACACTGCTGTTTGTGTACATCCTGATGATGATCGCTTTAAAAAAATACATGGAAAATTTGCGGTAATTCCCTTTGTAAATCGTCGTGTTCCAATTATTCAAGATGATTATATTACGATTGAATTTGGAACTGGTGCGTTGAAGGTTACTCCTGCGCATGATCAAAATGATTACAGCTTAGGAATTAAACATAAGCTTGAAGTTATTGATACGCTCAACCCTGATGGAACTTTAAGTGCTGCGGCTAAATTTTATGTAGGCGAAGATCGCTTTATCGTTCGTAAAAAAATTACGAAGGATTTAGATGCGCTTGGACATGTTGTGAAGGTGGAAGAGTATCAAAATAAAGTTGGATATAGCGAACGTACCGATGCTGTTATCGAACCTCGTTTGAGTATGCAATGGTTTGTAAAGATGAAAGATTTTTCGAAGCCTGCTCTATCTGCAGTTATGGATGGCGAAGTAAAGTTGATTCCAGAAAAGTTCATCAATACTTACAAGCATTGGATGGAGAATGTACACGACTGGTGTATCTCTCGTCAGCTATGGTGGGGACAACGTATTCCGGTATGGTACGATACGAAAGGAAATTTTGTGGTTGCTAAAACTTCAGAGGAAGCGATTGCCTTATTTAAGAAAGATCAACCTAATATTACCCTTGCTGATATTCGTCAGGATGAAGATGTATTGGATACTTGGTTCTCTTCTTGGCTTTGGCCAATCTCTGTTTTTGATGGCTTTAAGGATCCCAACAATAAGGATATCAATTATTATTATCCTACTAACGATTTAGTTTCTGCTCCCGAAATTTTATTTTTCTGGATTGCAAGGATGATTATTGTTGGATATGAATACCGCGGTAAAAAACCGTTTAACAATGTTTACTTAACAGGAATCGTTCGTGATAAGTTAGGACGAAAAATGAGTAAGTCGTTAGGAAATTCTCCTGATCCACTTGACCTTATTGCTAAGCATGGTGCTGATGGAGTTCGT
>JANPGA010000308.1:0-1750 GCA_031423735.1 Bacteroidota bacterium
CGATTGTCACTGAAGTATTAGTAGAAAAAGATGAATTAATATTTAGCAAGGGGGATAGTGGAAGTAGTATGTATATTATTTACGAAGGTGAAGTAAAAATACATGATGGCGATAAAATATTTGCAATATTAGGAAGTCATAATTTTTTTGGAGAGTTAGCCTTGTTAGACCCTGAGCCACGTTCGGCTACAGCCACAGCCACTACCGACACACTTTTGCTTAGGCTAAGTGAAGAGGATGCTTATGAATTAATGGAAGAAAGAGTTGAAGTGCTGAAAAGTATAATGAAAATATTATGTAAAAGAATTAGGTTACAAAATATTGAAATAACATCTAAATCAATTGAAAAGTAATTAAACTTTGTATAAATTTTTTAATCGCATGAGATGTTCTGATTTTTTTTGATTCCCTTTTCTTCTGGAAGATTCAGTCCAAAAAGTATGTGATTCTAAAAAAGAAATTTGAATTTCATTCCATGCATTCTCATCACCTTGGAATCCATGTGCACGTCTTTCAGAAATTAGTTGTCTTCCAATTATTTCAAAATCTTCCTTCCCTAAATGATCAAGATCAGCATCACAGAGTATTTTCTCTAAATGAGTAGCCGGACGTTGCGGTATTTTCGTTTTCATAATCATTTCACAGATAATTTCAATTTGATCTGCATTATATGAAAACATTGGCAAAATTTCTCTTGTAATTCTACATCCTTCTTCCTCATGATCTTCATAAACATTGATGAATCCACAATCATGATATAGTGCAGCAGTTCTTAATAAAATTAAATCCGTTGGATCAACAATATTTTCTTCAATAGCAATTTCAGTTGAAGAATTAACTACATCTAATGTATGAGATACTTTATGGTAGTGTAAATTTTCGGGTAACTTGGATTGTAAAAGGTCAAGTATAAATTTTTCAGCTTTATTTATTTCCATAAAAAGAATAGACTATATGATCAATATTAATATTTACACTAAGTTTTTCTATATTAAATCTCGGTGTTTTTACGATTGCTTAAAAATAGAAAATATTGATAGATATTCTAAGATAAAATTGATTTTTTTATTCTAACTCTTTTTCTATTATCTCTAATTAAAGATATAATTACTTCATAGAACAATCTTTTGAGTTGAATATTTTATAGAAAGTTTATCTTTTATAGAAGATATTGAACTATGTCCTTTTATTTAAACGTAAGCTTTTGCTGAAAATTTAACTGATTAATGTGTTTCAAATAAAAAGGATGTTTCTTGAAATTTTGGCAAATTCGTAGGTGAACTGATAAAAATCATTGGTGAATGATTTGATAAGGGTGGTAACCTTCTTTCTTATTCCAATTAAAAGCATTTTTTTCCTGCTTGGTTAAGAATAAATCTAATTAAGTAAATTTTTTTGTCAGTAAATCGTAAATAGAAGAGTTTAGTGAATATTTACAGATTTTGAGTAATTCAAGAATATATGGTTTGATTCGGTGAAAAGCTTATTATGTCATAAAAAATTAATAGGTGAATAGAAAAATTGTAGCAAGAATTATCGGAAATTAAGGCAGAAATACTAATGTGAGAGAAATACCAAACGTCCTCAATAGAAGGGAATTCTAATCAAAAAACAATAAAAAATTTGAATCATGAAAAAATTTAATGGAAGTAGATGCTACTAATTTAGCAAATGGAATTTATCTTGTAAAAGTAGAAATCCCAGGTGTTTCAGATAAAATAGCAAGGATAGTTATTCAAAAATAAGTATT
>JANPGA010000309.1:0-1839 GCA_031423735.1 Bacteroidota bacterium
GAGTGTGATAGTAGCTGCTCATATTGTCTTGGATTTCAATATGAAAAATCAATAATCCGACTGGACCAAGGAGTATAGGTAACATCATTTACCTGTCCAAAGGACAAATTAGTATACATCGTCAAAATTAGGAATACTAAATAATTTTTTTTCATATCAATTTTTCTATTTATAGAAAAGGCTATCAAATAAACTTTGATAGCCTTTTTTCAACTTTAATTTTTTTATTGAGGCAATATAGTATAACTGCCATCTAAATCATTAAACCACACATCATAATTACCAGAAGGTGCATTGAATGGAAAATTGCTTCCAGAATTTAACATTGATGTACCATATAGTTGTTGAGAACCATTGTATTTCCATGCCAAATTCCAATCACCATTCCCTCTAATTAAAAATTCATTACCAGAAGTCATAGCAACTCCTAAAGCGTACCATAAATGTGGATTATTTACATCTTGTGTTAAATTAGTATCACTACCCCAACCATTTGGTGTTGCTGACCCAATAATACCCATTGAAGTATAAGTAGTAGCTCCAGAAGCACTAAATGGTGTTACAGTAAAGCTCCCACCTTGACCAACAGTTGTAAAACTATACGTGTAATATCCGGCAGTTGTAACATTAAATGTACCAGGGTCATTTCCTCCTCCTGGATTTACTCCTAACGCACCTGCAACATTCGTTGTTCCCCATTGTGGTTGCCATTGACCTTTAGTTTCTAATAGTTTGAATGCACCTGCTTTAAAATAACCAGTATAAACATAATTATTTGGCACGTTTTGGTTTCTAAAAACAGGAGTATTATTATTATTGTTATTCCATCCTGGTGTAGTTGCATCACCTACAAAATATAAGTTTGGAAAAGATACATTATATGGTGTTACAGAAATTGTTCTTGTTAAAGTAGTTCTTGTTAAAACATCTCCACTTTCGTTTGTGTTTTTTGCTTTAATTCGTAAATCAACATTTCCAGCAACTCCAGCAGTTAAACCAATTCCTAATGCAACAGCATTTAAATCAGCATGTGTTACAGATAATGTGGTTAAATTTGTAACACTTCCTAATGAAACTGGAGAAGCGAAGCTTGAACCTGCAGCAGCAGCTTCTAAAGTATAAGTTACATTAATATCTAAATCTGAAGTAAGTACAACATCTGTCCAATTCATTGTAAGCGCTGTATTTCCTGAACTGCCAATAGACAATACATAGGAAGCTCCTGCAGCAGGACTTGTAATTACTGGTGGATCGGTTGGATAAGTTGTTACGAAAAACAGAACCGAATTACTTAAAACACTACCTGAATTTATTCTTAAAAAGATTGAAATATCTTTAAAATTTTGAACACCTGCCTCACGAATTGCTGCATTTAAATCTTCTACAGAAATTGTAAATTCTTTGTTACTTGTGCTGGCAAGGGAGGTTACATTTGTAAAGTCTCCATCCAATGACATTTCAACAGTATAATTCGAACTACCTGTTAAATCATCTTTCCAAACAACTGTTAATGCCGGATTTTGAGGAAGACCAAAATTTAAAAACACTGAATTAATCTCAGGTTCGGTTAATTTAAATGCCGCATCAGGTGAAGTAATTTTTAAATTGTCATCTGAACCACAAGAATTTAAGATAAACATCAATGATAGTAATATTATACTACTAATTTTTTTTATGTGTATTTTCATTATACGTTTTTTTAAAGGTTATAAATTTAATGGTATCATAATGTAATGACCTGTTAAATCATTAAACCAAACATCATAATCATCTTCAACAATTACTGGAATATTTCCACCATCTAATGTTGCAGTTCCTGAAAAAGAAGTTGAACCTGCC
>JANPGA010000310.1:0-3622 GCA_031423735.1 Bacteroidota bacterium
AAATTGATTTTTTTACCAAACCAAATTCTGCAATTTGCTTTCCGTTCGCTTCAAACTTTAAAGCAGCTGTATAAGTTGAATTTTGAAACTCCGACAACTTCATTTTTTTACGGATATTAATTCCAATACTTTCTAAAAGATTAGTTACAATCGATTTTAAATAATAAATATCGTACTCAGCTGATTTAATTTTCCAATGCTCATCATGACGATTCCCTGTTAACCAAATCGCAAGATTTTTCTGTTCCTTGTAACGGCCGTTTATCTTTAAATATGTTTTGCCTGTCTCGAAAAACTTAAGTTCTTTTTGCTTCCGATTTATATTGTACGCCAAAGTTTCTAATCCTGTTAATAACATAGAATGACGAAGCATTCCAAGATCATTACTTAAGGGATTTAATAATAATGCAGCTTCAGCATTTTCTGGTAGCTTAATAATATCAACAGTTGAAATTTTTGTAAGACTATTATTTAGAATCTCATTAAAACCGTTCGCCACCAACCATTCACCCATTCTATAATTAATAGCTTCGGGATCAGGTTTTGAAATTGGGGCAACTGAGATACTTAATTTTTTTGGTAAAGTGATAGTATTATAACCGTAAATTCTCAATATTTCCTCAACAACATCTGCTTGTCGTGTAACTTCAACTTTAAATGGTGGAATACTTAAAACTAATTCCGAATCGCTTTCTTTAGTAATTTTTATTTGCAAATCAACAAGGATTCTTTTTATTTCATCTTTTGATAAATCATTACCAGCAAGCATATTTACATAATCAAAAGAAAGAATAATTTCTTTCCAAGCGATAGGATTAGGATAGATATCAATAATTTCAGAACTCACCTCACCACCTGCCAATTCAAGAATTAATGAGGTTGCCAACTTTAAGGCGATTACTGTCATTTCTGGATCTGTTCCTCTTTCAAAACGGAATGAAGAATCAGTATGTAAACCATGAGCACGAGCTGCTTTACGAACTTGTACAGGATTAAAACAAGCGGATTCTAAAAATATATTTGTAGTTGAAGTAGATACTCCTGAATTTATTCCGCCAAAAACACCTGCAATACACAAACCACCTTTTTCATCTGCAATCATTAACTCGGTTCCATTAAGCTCATGCTCAATTTCATCAAGAGTAATAAACTTTAATCCTTTTGATAATTGCCCAACAATAATTTTATTTCCTGAAATTTTATCAGCATCAAAAGCATGTAACGGCTGACCTAAAGCATACATTACATAATTTCCAATATCAACAATATTATTTACTGAACGAACTCCAATACTATTTAGTTTGTTCTTTAACCAATATGGAGATTCGCCAACCCTTACACCGTTAATTTGAATTCCCGAATATCTAGGACATGAATCATTATCCTTAACAAAAATAGAAATTTGATTTACACTTTTACTTACTTTGAACTCTTGAACTTTCGGAAAGTCAATAGATAATTTATTTCCAATACCTAACAATGCTTTCAAATCACGAGCTACACCTAAATGAGATGCAGCATCAGCACGATTCGGAGTTAACCCGATTTCAAAAACCCAATCACTTTCTACTTTAAAATATTCGGCTGCAGGAGTACCTACAATTGTATTTTCATGCAAAATCATTATTCCAGCATGAGATTCTCCAAATCCAATTTCATCTTCCGCACAGATCATTCCTTCGGAACTCTCACCGCGAATCTTTGAATTTTTAATAGTAAATGACTCTCCTTTGGTTGGATATAAAGTAGCTCCCGGTAAGGCAACTATTACCTTTTGACCGGCCTCAACATTAGGCGCTCCGCAAACAATTTGCTTTGGAATTCCATCCCCAACTTCAACTGTAGTAACCTTTAAACGATCCGCATTGGGGTGTTGAATACACGTAAGTACCTGACCTACAACAATTCCAGATAAACCACCTTTTAAACTTTCCCATTGTTCAAGATGCTCAACTTCAAGTCCGCAACCTGTAAGCAACACAGATACTTCTTGAGGGCTTTCCGTAAAAGGAAGGAATTGTTTTAACCAGTTATATGCTATTTTCATAGAAATGTAAACGAATAAATTGAGAGTACAAAGGTATCAAAACAGAGACGTTAGAAAAACGTTTTTAAAACTAATGATGAAGCAATTTTTTGACAAAAAAAAAGACCGCTTTTTAGGCGGCCCTTAAAATTATCACGGAGGAAACTATCGACGGAGAATTACATATCCAGCTTTTGTGCTTTCATTATTGCCTGGGGCAAAAACATAATAGTATGTTCCATTTGGCAGTTCTTTACCAATGCGTATTCGATCACCATTAGAGAAACCATTCCAAGAATTATCATAATTATCTTTTTGATAAACGATATCTCCCCAACGATTAAATATTGTTAATTCAGCATCCGGAAAACGAGCGAGATTTGATATCACAAAGAAATCATTTACCCCATCACCATTTGGAGAAAATCCACTAGGCACGAATAAAGTATCACAAGTTACTTTCACTAATATAGAATCAATAGTTGAACATCCTATTGTATCAGAAACAGTAACTATAAACATAGTAGTATTTTGTGGATTAATATTAGTTGAAGCTGCATTTGGAGAAGTACAAATATTTGCTGGAACCCAACTATAATTTGTACCACCAGAAGCTGTAATGGTAATAGTTGAATCACAAGAAATAGTTGAACCAGTTGAAACGGTAACCAAAGGAAGTGCATTCACATTAATTGTAATAGGACCTGCATTATAAGTGCCACAGAAATTTGTTACTTGTATAGTATAATCTCCAGCTTGAGTAACAGTTAAATTAGGTAAAGTATCACTAGGCAATATCGAACTATTCAACGACCATGTATAGGATACATTAGGAAAAGAAAGCACACTTAGAACGGTAGAATTTCCAATACATATTGTTGATCCTCCAGTATTAGAAATATTAATTGATGATGAATCTGTTAATGCAATTGTATCCTTTTGCAAACAACCAAGCGAATCTGAAATTTGCAAATAATAATTTCCAGCACCTAAACTATCGACAACATTTGTAGAATCCATTGTTGCCCACAAATAAGAATAAGGTGAATTTCCTCCTGTAGGATTAGAAGAAATACTTCCCAGAACTCCACCTAGACAATAAGGATTTACTATAGAAAGATTAGGAACAATGGCTGTACTTAATGATTTAATAGTATCAGACAATGTAATAGCGCATGAAAATAAATCCGTAATCGTTACTGTATAAATTCCAGCCATTGCATTTCCAATATTTTGATTGACACTTGCATCACTCCACAGGTAACTATATGTTGGAGTTCCACCATTAACGGTTAAGGCTATTGCACCAGAACTATCCCCAAAGCATTTTATATTTGTAACAACTAAACTTGCTATTAAGGAACTATCAGGTTGAAGAATTGAATCTGATAAACTCAACTTACATCCATTAGAATCAGAAATTATTACTGAATAAGTACCGGCCAATAATCCGGAAATATCCTCTGTAGTATCAGCAGAAGGAACTCGGCGAGCGGCTCGGCCGCGTCGCCATCAACCGCTACCCGGTCGGCTGCGTTGCCGACGTGATCGAAGCGTTGTCGGCGTATGTGAACCTGCCGACCGGCTGCAAGCTGA
>JANPGA010000311.1:0-4072 GCA_031423735.1 Bacteroidota bacterium
ACCTTGAAAAAGAAGTTAAAACACTTGCGCTTTCTTATGATAAAGGAAAAACATTTGTTAAACCATCTGTAGCAACTGCAAAGGATAAAACGTATCCAGTTGTTCGTCCATTATTCTATTACTACCCATCAAATAAAGAAAAATTGGTGAAACCATTTATTGATTATGTTTTATCTGCAGCTGGTCAAAAAAATGTTGCAACCATAGGATATATTACATTAAAATAATTGTGCAATAAAAATAAATATGAAAAAAATAATAGCAATCATAAGTATAGTTTTCCTAGCAAGTTGTGGTGGAAATGATGCAAAAAAAGATTCATCACAAAACACAAATAATGATACTAAAATTTCATTTACTGTGAAAGGAAGTGATACTGTTTTACCTTTAACACAGAAGGAAGCAGAAGAGTTCATGAAAAAATATCCTGAAACATCAATAACAGTTGTTGGTGGTGGATCTGGAGTTGGAATTACTGCTCTTATGGAAGGCACAACGGATATCGCTATGTCGTCACGACCATTAAAAATGGAAGAAAAAATAAAGTTTGAAGAGAAAAAATCAAACCTTAAAGAAGTAATCATTGCAAATGATGCACTAGCTGTTGTAGTTAATTTGAAAAATAAAATTGACAAATTAACACACGAACAAATAGCTGATATTTATACTGGTAAAATCACAAACTGGAAAGAAGTTGGTGGTGCTGATTTGAAAATAATCGTCTATGCTAGAGAAACCTCATCAGGAACATATGAATTCTTTAAAGAGCATGTAATGGACAAAAAAAATTATGCAACTACTGTTTTGAATATGCCAGCAACCGGTGCAATTGTTCAATCGGTAAGTCAAACTGATGGAGCTATTGGATATGTTGGACTTGCTTATGAAACTAAAGAAATTAAGCCTCTTGCAGTATCTTATGATGCCGGAAAGACTTATGTTCTACCTTCCGTTGCAGCTGCACAAGACGGGACATATCCAGTTGCAAGACCATTGTATTATTATTATGCTGCTGAAAAAGAATCTATTACAAAACCATTTATTGATTATATACTTTCTGAAGCAGGTCAAAAAGTTGTATTTGAAATTGGATATGTTCCTTTAAAAAAATAACCTAATTTCACGCTCCATTAGAGCAACCTTGTGAAGAAATTTATAGCGAAATTAATTGAGGGCACCCTCATGATCAGCAGTACGGTAACAACGCTTACAGTACTGCTGATTACTATTTTCCTATTTAAGGAAGGAGCCTCACTTTTTAGTCAATCGCCTCTTGAAGGTGATAATATAATTGTTGTAAACAGTTCCAACCCGGTTACACATATTTCCTCTATCGAAATAAAAAATGTTTTCGATCAGAAAATTACACATTGGGATTCGCTAGGCGGAAAAAAAGATTCTATTATACTTTTTACTTTTAATGATTTAAGCACTTATTTTTCGGATGATGAAATTGGTGCAAACTTTGAATTCCTTCCACATAAGATTGATTCGTTAGTAAATAGTGAACCAGGAATTATTGCAGTATTTTCAAAAAAATATCTTGATCCTAAATTCGGTGGAAAAGAAATTAAAGTTGATAATATTTCAGTCACACAATTTTTATCTGAGAAAGAATGGTTCCCTACGGCTAATCCTGCTGTACAGTTAGGAGCCTTGCCATTAATTCTTGGAACCTTATGGGTAAGTTTAATTGCCATCTTAATTGCATTACCCATTGGTTTAGCAACAGCCATATATTTAGCAGAAGTAGCCAATGCAAAAATGCGAAATATCTATAAGCCAATCATTGAATTATTAGCTGGAATTCCCTCGGTGGTTTATGGTTTCTTTGGATTGATTGTGATTGTTCCAATGGTGCAACAAACATTTAATTTACCTGTTGGAGAAACAGCATTATCAGGAAGTATTTTGTTAGCCATTATGGCGCTACCAACTATCATCACCGTTTCTGAAGATGCCATTCGCAATACTCCTCGTTCGATGAAAGAGGCTAGCTTGGCATTGGGAGCTAATAGGTGGCAAACCATCGTCCGTGTAACTATTCCAAATTCTATTTCCGGGATTTCAGCTGCTGCAATTTTAGGAATCGGAAGAGCAATCGGTGAAACCATGGCAGTATTAATGGTAACGGGAAATGCTGCCGTAATGCCAAATTCATTACTACAACCAGTTCGTACAATCCCAGCAACTATCGCCGCCGAATTAGGTGAAGCTCCAAAAAATGGAATTCATTACAAAGCACTATTTGCCTTAGGATGTATATTATTCTTAATAACTATGATCATCAATATTTGGGTTGATTATATCTCCAGAAAAAGAGGAAATTATTCAAAATAAAAATGGACATTAGCACTCGTAAACGTCTCGCCGAAAATACGGCATTTTGGATTTTCAGGATTCTAAGTCTTGGGGTTATTGGTATATTATTTACAATTCTTGGTTTTATTTTATCCAAAGGTTTAAGTGTTATCAGTTGGGATTTTATCACAAAAATGCCAGAAGACGGAATGACCAAAGGTGGAATTTACCCCGCAATCATCGGAACTTTCTATCTTATTGCTGGAAGTATGCTCTTCGCTTTTCCAATTGGATTAATGTCGGGGATTTATACTAATGAATATGCAAAAGAAGGAAGGATAAAAGGATTTATTAAATTAATGACAGCCAACTTAGCAGGTATTCCATCTATTGTATTTGGTTTATTTGGTATGGCTCTTTTTGTTAACGGAATGGGATTTGGCGACTCAATCATTGCTGGTTCATTAACGCTAGGGTTACTTGTCCTACCAATCATTATCAGAACAACAGAAGAATCATTAAAAGCAATTGATAATTCTTTTCGTCACGCAAGTTTAGCTTTAGGTGCAACGAAACTTCAAACGATAGGTAGAGTAACTTTACCGATGGCAATGCCCAATATCATTACAGGAATAATTTTAAGTATTGGAAGAGTATCAGGTGAAACAGCACCTATTTTATTTACCGTTGCTGCGTATTTTCTTCCTAAATTGCCAACCAGTATTTATGATCAGGTAATGGCCCTTCCATATCATCTTTATGTTATTTCAACAAGTGGAACCAACATTCAAGAATCAAGAGCAATGGCTTATGGAACAGCTGTTGTTTTGATTTTAATAGTACTCATTTTAAATCTAATTGCGAATGCTATTCGTCGCTCATTAGGTAAGAAATATAAAATTAATTAAGTAACGATCCGCACCTTAATATGCAGAAGATAGAAAGCAATAATGTTCATTTGTACTATGGTACTTTTCATGCGCTGAAAGGAATCAATATGTCGATTGAAAAAAATACGGTGACTGCATTAATTGGTCCGTCAGGCTGTGGTAAATCAACTTTTTTACGACTGTTCAATCGTATGAATGATCTTATTGATAGTGTTCGCATTGAAGGTCAATGTTTAATTGATGGGAAAGATATTTATAGTAAAGAAGTTCGCATTGAAGAATTACGTAAGCGTGTTGGAATGGTATTTCAAAAACCAAATCCTTTCCCTAAAACAATTTTTGAAAATGTTGCTTACGGATTGCGCGTAAATGGAATTACCCACTCCACATTTATTGAAGAAAGAGTTGAACGTTCTTTAAAACAAGCTGCTCTATGGGAAGAAGTTAAAGACAAATTAAAAAAGTCGGCAATGGAGTTATCAGGAGGACAGCAACAACGATTATGCATTGCTCGTGCATTAGCAATCGAACCTTCTGTATTATTAATGGATGAACCAGCATCTGCGCTTGACCCAATCTCAACAGCTAAAATTGAAGAACTGATTTACGAGCTAAAATCACAATACACAATTATGATTGTAACGCATAATATGCAGCAAGCTGGTCGCGTTAGTGATACAACAGCGTTCTTTTACCTAGGAGAATTAATTGAGTATGATTCAACAAAGAAAATATTCACCAATCCTACCGAAGTAAGAACACAAAATTATATTACTGGACGTTTTGGTTGATCCAAAATGAATCCTTTATCAATTATTAATCGTTAAAATAGTATAATAATTTTTACCATGACGCATCTCGATGTTGAATTAAAAAATCTG
>JANPGA010000312.1:0-1973 GCA_031423735.1 Bacteroidota bacterium
AGGATAAACATCAGTAACAATAACTCCATAAACAGCATTTTTCTCTCGCATATCAGCTTTAAACTTATCAATCCATGACATTGAAAACTCTTTCGTCCGTTTAGACTCATAATAAATTGAACCACATTCTTTGTTCAATTCAGACAATACATTATGTAGACAATCGCCACCACGAGAACCTTTCTTAATTTCAGCGATGATATCATTTGGGAAGTTTGATTTCAAGAATTCTTCAATAGCAAGTTCCTGGACTTCTCCTTGAATCTGAGTTGACCCTTGCAAAGCCTTACGAGACGCAATATCCAGTTGCTCCCGCAATTGTTGAATGATATGTTCTTTTTCAGCAATCTTAAACGTTGTTTTCGAATCATAATCCTGAATAAATTTTTCCTTTGCAAGTTTCAATGATTCTGACAATTTTTTCTCCATTGTAACTTCTAATGATTCTTTTAACTCTTGCTTTTCACGTGATAGTTTTTCAAATTCTGCTTTTAAGCGATTTAATTCTCGTGTCTCATTAACTTTTTCTTGAAGCTGAGCCTTATAACTTTCAAGTTCATCCGATTTTTCACTTTCAATTTGGTCACGAAGTTTCTTCTCGAATTTAATTCGCTCAGTACTCAATTTATCTTGAACACCTTTATCAATCAAGTCGGATACTTTCTCTTCCTTCTGGTGAATCTCAGTATATTTTTTATCGTATTGTTGACGTACTTCAATTAGTTTAGAAGCATATTTGCTGTCAAATTCGCTTTTCATAGTTTCATACAAAATACTTTGTATGTCAAATGAATGCCCACATTCTGGACAATTGATGTTTTTTGCTTCCATGATATTAATTTTTAGATATAAAAATTTCTATTTCTGGATGCAATAGCATCTGTGTACTATTGATTTTAACAAGTTCATGGATATTAAATGCAATGTCTTTTGCACGAGCATTGTTCTTTAATAATTTTCCCCCGAACTTATTATTAGACTGTGCATATGGTGCCAGTATGTGAAAAAATGTACTAACATCAAGTCCGAAGAATTTTTGAACAGAAGCAACAGTAGTCATTTTTTCATCTTCAAGGTAAACCACTTCACCAATTGAATTAACTCCCCATTCGTTTTCAAAAATCTTAGGAAGACCTTTAATAGGAGTGATAAACACAGGAATGACATCAATAACATTTCCTTCCTTATAAGAATTGTTTGTGCTTTCTAATATGTCAATTCGCAAACCGATTTTTAAATCGTCTAACCAATCCGCCAATTTTTTTAAGCGTTCTGGTTGCAAGTAATTTTGATTTTTCATTTTCGCAAGTTTTTTACACTGTTAGAATTTATTTACATTGAATTAAATATATTGAATACTTCGAAAGAAGCTTTTACTTGTGCACAGCAAAAGTCTTTTAAAGCATGATGCATTTGTCCACTTGTTCTAATTGGAAATGCTGAGATTAACCTGTAATAGGAAGCTGCAGTCTTAGAATCTGCTATTTTTAACTTATCGAATAACATACCATTGTCTAATGAAGTTATGACATTTCTAATCTCCTTACTTTTTCCTAAAGTATGATGGAAATACCATCCACTATTTATTGGCATTGACAAATCCCAGAGTCTATTTACAATACCTGAAATTTGTTGTTTGTATTCTGGATAGGTATTGCTAATATTATTTAAAATTATTTCTGCAGATGAATAATTATAAATTACAATTGGACCATTTGAACTTAAATCTGAAATTAGATGTTGGATGAAATGTAATCTTGGGTCTATATTTACATCAGAAATAAAATCTTGCTGTTTAAATTCACTAAAATCATCTTTGCGAAAAAGTAAACAATACTGATAAGGTAACTTTTCATATGGCTTACAATTTTCGAATAATGGAATAGCACTTTCAAATATTTCTATATTTAAAAAACTAATTCGTTCAGAGGAATCAATCTTATTAAACCAATTCTGAATTTTGGTTCTCTTCA
>JANPGA010000313.1:0-2254 GCA_031423735.1 Bacteroidota bacterium
GTATTGTCGAGAAACCTGATTTTTATAATTATTTATCAGCAAAGAAAAATTTAGAATTACTAGCTAATCTCAATGGATTAACACTTAAGAAAAATAAAATTTCTGAGCTATTAGAATTTGTTGGATTAAAGAGTAGGGGAGATGATTTAGTTAAAACTTATTCACATGGTATGAAGCAGCGCTTAGGATTAGCGCAAGCTTTGATACATGATCCCGAATTAATTATATTAGATGAACCGACAACCGGATTGGATCCACAAGGAATAATTGACATTCGCAATTTGATTTTATTTCTTAGCAAAGAGCAAAATAAAACAATATTTCTTTCCTCTCATATTTTATCAGAACTGGAATTGATCGCTAATCGCTTAGCCATTATCAATAAAGGTAAAACTGTTGCTCAAGGAGAGTTAAAAACTATTTTACATGATAATGATCGAGTGGTCACAATCAAAACTGATAAAATTGAAGAAGCAATAATTGCAATTAACAATTCTATTTGGAAAGCACAATTTAAAGAACGAAATGAAGAAGGATTAACTTTTCAATTACATCTTGATCAAATTCCGCTGTTAAATATTTTCCTAATTGAAAATGGTTTTTCTGTTTATGCCATTGAATCAAGACGACAGCTAGAAGATTTTTTCTTAAAGTTGACCGAGAGTACAGAGAAGATGCAGATACGTTAATTTATTAGCAGGATATTTAAGGCTATTGCTTAAAATGAAATGGGGATTTGAAATGAAATCCATTCTCAAATCCCCATTGGCATATTAGCACCCATGAAGTACAAAACTTCAGGAAAAAAATTAGCACATTGATTTATTCTTTATCCAAAAATGGATATCTATAATCAGTAGCCGGTACAAATGTTTCTTTAATTGTACGAGGAGAAACCCAACGTAATAAATTAATCATTGATCCTGCTTTATCATTTGTTCCTGATGCACGCGCTCCTCCAAATGGTTGTTGTCCTACTACAGCTCCAGTACATTTATCATTGATGTAAAAATTACCAGCAGCATGAACTAATTTTTTTAAAGCAAGTTCTACTGCATAACGATCTTTCGAAAGAATAGCTCCTGTTAATGCATACGTTCCTGTTTTGTCAACTAGTTCGCAGGTTTCTTCAAATTTATTTTCATCGTAAACATAGATCGTTAAAACAGGACCAAATATTTCTTCACACATCGTAACATAATTTGGGTCTTTGGTAACGATCACTGTAGGACGAATAAAATATCCTTTCGATTTGTCATACGTTCCACCAGTGATGATTTCTACATTCGAATTTTTCTTAGCTTCATCAATATACTTTGCAATCTTATCAAATGATTTTTCGTCAATAACTGCATTGATAAAATTTTCGAAATCTTCGGTAGGTCCCATTTTCATGCTTTCCAAATCTTCTATTAACCCAGCTTTAACAACAGGCCATAAATTGCTTGGGATATATGCACGTGATGCGGCACTACATTTTTGTCCTTGATATTCGAATGCTCCTCTACTTAAAGCTGTAATAACTTCTTGCGCATTGGCAGATGAATGGGCCATGATAAAATCTTTACCACCAGTTTCTCCAACAATACGGGGATATGATTTATACTTAGCAATATTTTCTCCAATTGTTTTCCAGATACCTTGAAATACTCCTGTGGAGCCTGTAAAATGTATTCCTGCAAAATCAGGATGACTTAATATCACATCACCTGCAGTACTACCTGCAACAAAAACTAAATTAATTACACCAGCTGGTAATCCCGCTTCCATAAAAACTTCCATCAATACTTGTGCAGCATATATTTGAGTGAAAGCAGGTTTCCATACTACAGTGTTTCCCATTAACGCGGCAGAGGTTGGAAGGTTTCCTGCGATAGCAGTAAAATTAAATGGAGTTAATGCAAATACAAAACCTTCTAACGGACGTTGTTCAACACGATTGTAAACGCCTTTCGAAGAAATAGGTTGTTGCATATAAATTTCACGAGCATATTGCACGTTGAAACGAAGAAAGTCAATCATCTCACATGCAGCATCAATCTCTGCTTGGTAAGCATTCTTACTTTGACCAAGCATTGTTGCTCCGTTAATTTTTGCACGGTAAGGTCCTGCAAGAAGTTCTGCAGCCTTCAAAAAGATAGATGCACGTTGCTCCCAATCCATATTTGCCCAATGTTCGCGAGCCTTTAATGCAGCATTAATTGCCATTGTAACATGTGTTGCGTCGCCTATCGAATAACGACCTAACAAATGT
>JANPGA010000314.1:0-3769 GCA_031423735.1 Bacteroidota bacterium
ACAAGGCCTTGATGAAGGTGCAATGGATTATTTATTCAAGCCATTAGATATAGATATCACGCGAGCAAAAGTAAATACGCTTCTTCAATTTTATAATCAACAAAAAGAGTTAGAAGAAAAAAATGTTGAACTTTTAAGGTTCAATGAAGAAAAAAATTATTTTTTAGGTGTTGCATCACATGACTTAAGAAATCCGCTAGGAAATATTTTAACACTTGCAAGTTTTATCGAACAAGAGGCATGGAATAATTTATCAGATGATCATAGATCCTATTTAGAAGTTATTATCTCGTCAGGAAAAAATATGATGGATATGTTAAATAACTTGTTAGATGTAACAAAAATTGAATCAGGACATTTTGATTTAGAATTTCAGCAAGTTAAAATAGTTGATTTAATACAAGAGATAATAAAAGAAAACAAATTAAATGCTGATAAAAAGCAAATAGCATTGGAATTTAGTGTTTCAGATAATTTACCAACAATTTCAATTGATCTAAACCAAGTAAATCAAGCTCTTTCCAATTTAGTTTCCAATGCAATTAAATATTCACATCCTAACAAGGTAGTTGAAATCACTGCAGAAATTAGAGAAACAGAAATGATTATTTCAGTAATTGATCAAGGACAAGGAATTCCTGAAACTGAATTGGCAAATGTATTTGTTCCTTTCAATAAAACAAGTGTTAGAAGCACAGCGGGAGAAAAAAGTACTGGTCTAGGTTTAACCATTGTAAAGAAAATAATTGAATCGCATGGCGGAAAATTATGGTTAACCAGTAAGGTTGGTATTGGATCAACTTTTTGCTTTAGTTTACCAATAAAAAATATTGAAATAAAGGAACCAACATCTCACAATTCTCACTAGCGAATACTAAACCCGTTCAATTATGGCAGCATAACCCTGCCCTACTCCAACACACATAGTAACCAATGCATATCGTTTTTGCTTTAATTGCAATTCTACAGCTGCAGATAATAAAATTCGAGCACCACTCATTCCTAATGGATGACCTAATGCAATAGCACCTCCATTAGGGTTTATTCGCGCATCATCGTCTGATAAACCCCATGAACGAATACAAGCTAATGACTGAGCTGCAAATGCTTCATTTAATTCAATTACATCAATATCATTCCAAGTTAAGCCAGCCTTTTTAAGTGCATTATTTGCTGCTAATACAGGTCCGATTCCCATTATCCTTGGTTCAACACCAACTACTGCAGAGCTTACAATACGAGCAAGAGGTTTTAATTGATATTTTTTCAGACCTTCTTCTGATGCTAATAAAATAGCTGCTGCTCCATCATTTAATCCTGATGCATTTCCAGCTGTTACTGTTCCTTCTTTACGAAAAGCAGGTTTAAGTTTCGCCAACCCCTCAAATGTTGAATCACCTTTTACAAATTCATCCTTATCAAAAATAATTGGATCGCCTTTTTTACGTGGAATTTCAATAGCAACAATTTCTGCATTAAATCTACCCGAGGCTTGTGCTTTCGAAGCTTTTTGTTGAGATCGAAGTGCAAATTTATCTTGATCTTCTCGAGTAATTTTATCTATGTCAGCTAAGTTTTCAGCAGTTTCACCCATTGCATCAATACCAAACTCTTCTTTCATTATTGGATTAACAAATCGCCATCCAAAACTACTATCAAACATTTGCGCATCGCGACCATAAGGAGTACTAGTTTTTGACATGACCCAAGGCGCTCTCGTCATTTGTTCAACACCACCTGCAACCATAATATCTGCATCACCAGTTTGAATATAACGTGCCGCACTTACTGCCGCCGACAAGCCAGAAGCACATAACCGATTAACGGTTTCACCAGGAACGGATATAGGCAAACCAGCTAATAAAGTAGCCATTCGAGCCACATTTCGGTTATCTTCCCCAGCTTGATTAGCACATCCTAAAATAACATCTGTAATGGACGATGGGTCTAAAGATGGGTTTTTCTCCATCAATTTTCGCAATACAAACGCTGCTAGATCATCTGCTCTCATAGAAGAAAGCGAACCTGTAAAACTTCCTATTGGAGTTCGTACTCCATTAACAATATATGCTTGTTTCATATTCCAGTCATGAGTTCAGGAAACCAATCGCGTGAAGTACGATACACTGTACCTTTAAACATTGCAACTGTATCACCTGAATTATTGCTAATATTAATTAAATAAATACCTAACTTATTTGTTAAACTTATTTCTTCTGCTGTGGCAGTAATTTCATCACCTTCTTTTAAAGAAATAGTATGAGAAATAGATGTCTCCACCGAAACACTTCTTCTACCATGAGAGTTAGATGCAAATGCTAATGCACTATCACCAAGTGAATAAGTAATTCCACCATGAGCGATTCCAAAACCATTTAACATTTCTTTACGAACAGTCATTTTTAATTTACATTTCCCAGGATATACTTCTAACAATTCAATCCCTAGCCATTGACTAAACCAATCCTGACTAAACATTTTATCAACTACTTTCTCTGCTAATTCTTTAGGCTCCATTTTGATTTTTTAAAATTGATTTTTAAATAATGTTGGTGCATAGACACCTACTTCATGTGATAACAACCACTCTTTTTTATCTATTCCACCTGCATATCCAGTTAATGATCCATCAGAACCAATTACACGATGACAAGGAATAACGATTGCAATTGGATTTTTTCCATTTGCAGAAGCAGCTGCTCTAATAACCTTTTCGTCTCCTAACTTTCTTGCCATATCTAAATAAGAAACAGTTTTTCCATAAGGAATATTTAATAATTCCTTCCAAACTTTTTTCTGAAAATCAGTTCCATCAGGATCACAATTAAATGTAAACTCTTTTCGACGACCCTCAAAATATTCTTGTAATTCCTTTTCAACTTCCTTTAGAAATTCATTTGTTGATTCATGCTCTAAATAAGAATTGACAAATGAAATTTCTTTTACTGATCTTTTACTTACAACAATATTAATCCATCCAAGAGGAGAGGAAATACACAACGCATCAAGTTTAATTGCTTCCATTAAAAAAAACGTTCTTTATATTTTGCCATTGACTTTAAAAGAACACTTGGTCGATAACGATCTTCAGCATATAACTCATACAATTCATTTAAATGTGTTACCACATTTTCAATACCAATTTCATCAGCCCATGCTAATAATCCTTTAGGATAATTAACACCTTTTGTCATAGCTAAATCAATATCATTTCTAGAAGCAATTTGATACATTAATGCATCAGCAGCTTCGTTGATAAGCATTGCCACTACTCGATTTGTAATTAATTTACCAATTACTTCATCAGTATTTGGCAAAGGCAACTCTGCTCCTTCTGAATAATTATAATACCCTCTTCCAACCTTGCGACCCAGTCGATTTGATTCCACCATTTTTTTCTGAATGATTGATGGTTTGTAACGAGGATCAAAATAGCATTGAGTCCAAACAGTTTCGGTAACTGTGTAATTAATATCATTTCCGATTAGGTCCATTAGCTCAAAAGGTCCCATTTTAAAACCACCAAACTTTTTAAGTGCCCAATCAATTGTAGCTTGATCGGCAATACCTTCCTCACAAATACGAAGAGATTCTCCATAGAAAGGACGAGCAACACGATTAACAATAAAACCTGGAGTATCCTTTGCTAGTACGGGAACCTTTTTCCAATCTAACATTAACTTTTTTATTGTTGAAGGTAATCCCTCATGAGTTTGTACAGCGGGAATAATTTCAACAAGTGGCATTAAAGGAGCAGGATTAAAAAAAT
>JANPGA010000315.1:0-6666 GCA_031423735.1 Bacteroidota bacterium
GAAATTTTTTTAGATAATGATAAATGTCAGTTTTGAAAACAGACATTTATTGAATATAATTGACGGAAATAATGAAATTTATCTGTGACAAATATCATTTATTAATGTAAGAAGAATCATGTGAAAAAAGTTTGCAACACTCAGAAAATAAAAGTATATAAACTATTTTATTAATTTAATTGTTGATGTTCCTTCTTGCTCTTTTAAAGTAAGAAAATATACCCCTTTTAGTAAAGAGGATAAATTAATTTTAGTTACTTTTTGAAAAATGTTAACTTCTAGAATTAAATTTCCTAAATTGTTTGTTAAAATAGCCGTCGTTTTTTTTTCTATCGAAAGCTTGTTTAAATCAATATTTATATATTCATTAATTGGGTTTGGATAAATTTTAAAATTGCCCTTTATTGTCTCAACAATTATGGTTGGATTATCACATTTCCAAGTTTCTTTCATTCTGATATTGGTTTGATCAATTCCTGTTGTATAATAAATTGTGGAACTATTATTAAAACACATTCCACCTCTTATTCCGGAAACAGGTAATGAATCTAATTGTTGCCAATTTGTTGTAGTTGTATTATAACGCCACATATCATTGGAGGAATTGCCAAAAGTGTCCAATCCTGCCAAAGTTATTAAGTCGCCTCCCATTGATTTTAGAGCTGCATAATTTCTGCCAATCCCTGGAAAGGCACTTATTTGTGTCCAAGTATCTGTGGAAGGTTCGTATTCATAAAGTTCATTGCAAAAACGATTATTAGCATCTCTACCAAATAGTAGATATCCTTTGTTATTTTGTGTTGTTGTGGATGATGCTCTCCATCTTGCACCAAATGGCATGTTTCCCTTTTGTGACCAACTGTCATTTAAAATATCGTAGGCCCAAACTTCATTTATTGCATTTGTACCAAACGTTCGTCCTCCAACGATATAAGCTATATTGTTTATTATAAAACTACAACATCCATTTCTGCCCAAAGAGGGTAAAGAGGTTTTTAATTGCCAACTATTCAAATTTGGATCATACATCCATAAATCATTTAAATAGGTTGTCCCATTAACTCCACCCAATATAAATCCGTTTGTAGTTGATGCAAATCCCGTTGCATATTGTCTTTCAGCTCCGATAGGCAATGCAGCAACAGAATTCCAAACATCGGTGTTCATATCCAATGAATAAAAATCTCCTTGGGTAGAAAACCAAGGTGTAAGACCAGTTCCACAATAAGCAAGATTACCAATAACAAACGAAGTTCCATCATCACGTTCTGAGGAAGGAAAATCACTAATTGATTGCCATGTTTGGGCATGGGAATAATTAAATATAAAAATAAATAGAAACAATAAAAGTGATTTCATTTTACAATTTGTTAATCATATTTATTTAGAACTTATTCTTATCCCTTAAATTTCAATAATCGTAATTCCTGTCCGTCAAATTCGCCGTAGGTTTGATGGTTTATCCACTCACCTAAATTTACATACCTGCTACCTTTAGAAACTTGAATATCCAATGGTAAATGACGATGACCGAATATGAAATAATCAAAATGTTCTTTTTCTAAAACTTCTTTGGCGTAAATCGCTAACCATTCATTTTCTTCTCCTAAAAATTTCTCATCAGAGTCTCCGGTAGCTATTCTACTTTTTTTAGAAAAGTATTTTATCAATCGTATCCCTAAATTGGGGTGTAGTCGCGCGAATAGCCATTGGGATAAAGGATTTGCAAAAACTTTTTTAATGAATTTATAACCATGATCTCCAGGTCCTAATCCATCTCCATGTCCAAGGTAAAATTTTTTGTCGTTGTATGTTTTTTGAATAGGATCACGATGTAATTGAAGGCCTATCTCTGAAGGCAAATAATCAAATACCCACATATCATGATTACCGGTGAAATAATGCATCTCAACACCCTTATCGGCTAATTCAGCTAATTTACCTAACAGGCGAATATAGCCTTTGGGAACAGCATGACTATATTCAAACCAATAATCAAAAACATCGCCCATTAAGTAAAGAATTTGTACGTCTTTTTGAATCATATCAAGCCAACGAACAATCTTTTTTTCGCGCTCTAAACTGCTGGCATAATCAGGAACACCAAGGTGAAAATCACTTATAAAATAAATTTTTTTATTATTTTCTAATGTCATCATTTTCTTTTTGAATGGATATGCTAAATATATCTACCTAATTTTGAAATTGAAAATACTTTAATATCCAATAAACTTAGTTCTAAATTTCATTGGGTTAAGATTTGCAATGTTAAACATGAAACGAATTTGATCTCCAAATTTTATTTTATTGAAATCGTTAATTGCTTTAATTTCTTTTGAAACTGCAATTGGAATGTACACTTCAAATGCATTAGGGAAAACTTTTATACAAACCCCTAAATCATATGTAAAGGTAGTTTTTGCATCATAAACGTTTGGAATGTCATTCTTATACCCTTCACTCGTTCCAATATCCGCAAATAATTGTAGTGGAAGACTAATAGGAAGATCTGCATTTATGTTAACAGAAGTTATCCATTTTTTATTCGCACCTAATACATTATATACCTTAAAGTTTCCTTCTCTGGTAGCTATTTGATGTGATAAAACTCCTTCCGTAGCTGTTCGACCAAAATACCATTCATCAAATGCGTAATCTCTAAATCCTACTTTTTCACTTAATGAAAAACCATATGCTTTTTCTTCATTTTCTTTTAGCATATACCCTGCAAATAACCTAAATGAAATACCTTTATTACTATTGGAGTAATTTATTTTGTAATTAATAGTTGAAGATGCTTTTGCAAAAGTAGAATTTCCTTCTAAATTTAAAATTAAATTCCATGGATCTAATTTTCGTGAATTTACTATTGTATATTTTAATCTATAAAACTCTGAATTGTTTTTATTGATAGTTGCATAATTTATAGCATTTGTATCAATTACATTACCAATGGAATCTAATACATATAAATTTTTTCTAGAATAATCAATTTCTTCTTTGTTTAAAAATACTGCGCTTAATTGTAAACTATGATGAACATTTGAACGAATATTTTTAGATTTAAAATAAATGGTAAGTAAGGGTTCAATTCTTTGATAACTTAAGGTGGCATTCGAAAATTTTTGATCTAAATCTAAAAAGTCTGAGTTTTCGAAAGCAAATTTTCGATACCGAATAGTAGGTACAATAGAAAATATGGCATTTGAGTTAGGATAAATATGATAATTAATTTCACCAGCACCTACAATTTTATGCTGACTAAATGAGTACAATGGAGAGATAATATACTCCAATTTTTTAAAAGGTAAAAAGGAATTATGAAATACTGCTCCAAGCATAAATTTATTATAATCATTATATGCTACTGCTGGAATAGTAAATATATACGACTTATAGGGATACTCAAAATGGGCTGGAACACTAAAGGTAATTCTCTCTAGTTTTTTTAATATTCCATGCGTTCTGATTTTATTATTGTTTCTATGGAAGTCTAATGTTTCGTATCTTGGATCTAATGCTATTGCTTCACAATCTGTGCAAGGGATAGTAATTGAAGTATTGTCTTCTATAGGCATTACCCACTGTTTATTTACAACCTTTGTTTTATTAATTCCACTTATACAAATAGGAGCTTTAAAATCTCCTTTGTTGCGAATTTTTACTTTATATCCTTCTGCTACTTTCTCAATATCGGTAATTGCATAGTCAGGTTTTTTATTTGTTTTTATTACATCATTAAAAAACCATGATAAATCTTGTGTACAATTCTTTTTAAAAATAGATTCTAAATCTTCTGGATAAGGATGCTTGTATTTCCATTGTACAAAATAATTCTTCATACAATTATCAAACAAAGTGTCGCCTAAAAAACCTTTTAAATATCCAAATGCGTTACCCGTTTTTTTATAAACGATTACTCCATAATTTGTCTGTGTATAGTTTTCAGATTTGCCTTCAATGGCCTGGTCCGTATGAGAACTTGCTGCATACTTATATTGTAAATCTGCAGATTCACGATAGTTTATTCTACTTGTGCCAATGAAATCTCCAAACTTCCCTAATGCATATAAATCGTTCCAACCTTTATACTGTGTTGGTGGATATTTTTTCATTGCATAACGCATTTCATAAAATGAATTAATCCCTTCATCCATCCATGGGTGATCACGCTCATTGCTTCCTAACATTCCATAAAACCAACTATGACCTATTTCATGAATAATTGCAATTTCTAATTCAACAATGTTTCCTGATGTTCCTATAATTGCAAAATTAGGATACTCCATTCCACCACCTGCAGCGATTGTACCATCCACAGATGTAAATTGCTTATATGGGTAATCGCCAATCCAATTTGAAAAATACGTTAATGCATCATTTGAAAATTCAATACTACTCTTCCAAAGTTTAGGTTCGTTGTTTGTAAAAAGTGCCCATGTGGTAATTTTATTATTGCTTGATGGCAGTATAGTTTCACCTTTCAACACGTGAAATCTTTTATCTGCAAACCATGCAAAATCATGAATGTTATTTTGTTTGTAATTTAATGTCTTCGTTTCTTTATCGCTAGGAGGGAAGGTCAGGTCATTTGTGAAATCTTTAATGATGGAAGTCTCATTGGCTTTCTCAGTCATCCATCGTATTTCATCCTCATTTTGTAAATCACCAGTAGCACCAACAACATAATTTTTAGGTAAAGTAATATTTACTTCAAAGGATCCAAACTCAGAATAAAATTCTCCTATATTCAAATAAGGCATTGTATGCCATCCAAATTTATCATAAACTGCTGGCTTTGGATACCATTGTGAAATACCATATGCCTGACCAGTATGACCAAGTCTTGAAATGGATGATGACGGAATTTTCACACGAAAGGGAGTTGTTATTTTTATCGTAGCGCCAGGCAACAAAGGGTTATTTAATGTTAATTTACAAATGTCAATATATTCAGGATGAAAAGACCATTTAATAATTTCATCATTACTCATAAAATTTAATGAATCAATATAACCGCGAGATTCTTCTTTAGCAAAAAATAATTGTGTTTCACCATCTTGCATCATTTGCTTATTCAATGCTGTACTATCATTTTTATAGGCATTTGGATAAAGATGAAACCAAAGTTCATTTAATGTATCAGGAGAGTTGTTAGTGTAATTAATTTCTTCAAATGCATTTAGCATATTGATTTTATCATTTAAACTTACATTGATTTTGTAATTTACCTCTTGTTGAAAATAGGTTTTATCGGAAATTTGAGAAAACAGGGTATTAGTAATTAAAACAAATAGTAAACTGAAGTAAACGCTTCTTTTATGGAACATACGCAAAAGTAGAAAAATGACAGAATTAGCATGTCGTTTATTTCACTGTTAATTATCATTAAATGAATTAATTCTGGCTAATCGCTACTATATCTTTGATAAGGGCAACAAAATCATCAAAAAGATAAGAAGAATCATGTGGGCCAGGCGCTGCTTCTGGATGATACTGAACTGAAAATGCTCTACCTGATTTCACACGAATACCTTCAATCGATTGATCATTCAGATTAATGTGGGTAATTTCTACTTCTGTAGAATTTTTCACATCATCAGCACTAACAGCAAAACCATGATTTTGAGAGGTAATTTCACATCTTCCTGTAATGATATTTTTTACTGGATGATTGATACCTCTATGACCTTGATGCATTTTATAAGTACGTATTCCACAGGCTTCCGCTAAAAGCTGATGACCCAAGCAAATCCCAAAAAGTGGTACTTGTGCATCTACAATTTGCTTAACGGTTTTAACAACTTCAGGCATCACACCAGGATCTCCAGGACCGTTTGAAATCAAATAGCCATCAGGTTGCCATTGTTGCATTTCGCCAAAACTTGAATTATAAGGGAAAACTCTTACTTGACAACCTCTCTCAGCAAGCATACGACTCATATTTGTCTTTTCACCTTCGTCCAAGACAGCAACTTTTATATCTCCTTTTGTTGAAAAGTCGTATGCCTTATTAGTTGATACTGTTGAGGATAACTCCATTCCCTCCATAGAAGGAACAGCGGCAAGTACTTTCTTCAAAGCCTCAACATCCATCGAATCAGTACTAATCAGCGCATTCATAGCACCTTTACTTCTCACATGTCTAACAATTGCGCGAGTATCCACATCAGTAAGGATCACAATATTTTGCTGTGCAAGAAATTCTTGAATGGTCATTTCGTTCTCATTACGAGAGGCAATAGGACTCAAATTCCTACAAATTAACCCAGCAATATGTATTTTACTCGACTCCGATTCGTCTTTCACAATCCCATAATTTCCGATATGAACATTCGTCATCACCATTAATTGATGGGAGTAAGATGGATCTGTAAAAATTTCTTGGTAGCCAGTCATGCCAGTGTTGAAACAGATTTCGCCTGTTGCAATTCCCTTATAACCAGCAGCTTTTCCATGAAAAACAGTTCCATCTTGAAGAAGAAGTAGGGCAGGGGCTTTAGCTTGGTATTTCATGATGTAAGAAGAGATTTTGAATGTTGCAAAGATAGCTTTAAAAATAATTTGAAGATGTGTTGATTTGAAAATTTGAAGGTGAGTTTACTTAAAGTCCGAATAACTTTTTGAAGGAGATGCTTAATTAATTTTAACTGCTGTACTGCTTTC
>JANPGA010000316.1:0-3101 GCA_031423735.1 Bacteroidota bacterium
ATCCAATGAAAAAAATCTTGCTTTTTTTAATGCTTTTAACACCGTTTATTGCACAAGCTCAATTCACTGATCGCTATTGGACATTTGGTGACAGCGCAGCAATTGATTTTAGGAATTTGAATACGCCTATCCCTGCTCAAAGTGTATTACGAGCTAGAGGAACTTGTGCAAGTATTTGTGATAGCATTGGTGATCTCTTATTTTATTCAGGTTCTCCTCATGTCGAGTTATGGGAAAATCCTGGTGGAACTTCTAATTACGGATATATCATTAATAAGAATCATCAAATAATGGAAAATGGTGATTCACTAGCCAGTCAACTTGGTTATCAGGAAATGATTATTGTTCCTGATCCTGGGAATGTAGATCAATTTTATGTGTTTACGACAGGTCAGGTAAGCCCAATTTCTGGATTTTATTACAATAAGGTCAATCTTAGTTATAATAATGGACTTGGAAAAGCTATTCAGAAAAATGTTCAATTGTTAAATTTTAAAATAGGCGATGGGCTTGCAGCGGTGAAACATGGAAATGGGAAAGATTGGTGGGTTGTAGTCAAAGGTTATAGTACTACAGTTGCAGTAGATACTTTTTATTTCTATCACATTACCTCATCAGGTATTTTAGGTCCTTTCATTCAATCAATTGGAAATCCAGTTCGATATGGTGGTTTTCTTCGGCTTAAGTTTAATAAGGATGGTAATAAGTTAGTTGCTTTGAGCCCAGGTAACCTATTTGAAACTTATGATTTTGACAGATGTACTGGTTTGTTATCCAATGTCAAAACAATTCACCAGAGCAATAATAATCCTCCATATAAGAACTATTGGAGCTTTGCATTATCTGCCAATGGAAATAGATTATACACAACCTCTAATTATTTGGGAACAAATCAAGATACATCTTATCTCGTCCAATATGATTTGACCACAAATCCAGTTCTTAGTACAGCCGATACGTTAGCTACATTTGTCGATCCCCAAATTGCAGGATTAGTCCAATTGGGTCCAGATGATAAAATTTATCTCGCAGTTCCATATTGGGCTGCTGACTGTGATGTTGATTATCTATACTGTGATACTACTCGTAATTATGCAACTGATAATTTATCAGTGATTAATTATCCTGATAGCCTTGGAGCTGCTTGTGATTTCCAACCATTCAGTTTTAATTTAGGTGGGCATCGAACCTATGTTGGCTTACCTAACAATCCCAACTATGAATTAGGTCCAGATAGTGGTAGTGTTTGTGATACACTAGGGCATGTTGGTTTAAACGAGTTAATTGGAGTTGCAAGTAATTTATTTGTTTTTTACAATCCAATCTGGCAAAAAGCATTTATCAATGCAGAAAAGTTAATAGGCAAAAATTATGTGTTAACCATGTATGATATTACAGGTAGAGAAGTTTTCAAAGAAACTGGTAGTTTAGATGGCAATTATTTTACAAAAGGACTAGAAATGAATCAATTTTCAACAGGATTATACATTGTCAACTTGTCAACAGAGAAAGAAAAATTGGTCAAAAAATTTATGAAAAACTAATTTTAAAATTAATTTCAAAAGCCTCCCTCGGTCCCTCCAAAGGAGGGAAGATTTGTTTGTTAATAGCATAATGTTTTTAATCCTTTCAATCAAAGTAAATCATTTAATCCTGCTTGCCAAGAAGACTAGTTCTTCGTGGTTCCCTTTTTAGAAATCAGAATCAAAAAGCATTATTCCCTAAACAATCCAAACGTAATTCTTAATTTTTAATTCTTAATTCTTAATTCTTAATTCATTTCCTATTCAGCCCTTGTACAATTTGCTTCGTAACATCCAACGAATCACTAGCTAATAATATTCCGCCGCCGCGTTGATATCCTAAAATAAAATCGTAGCCCTTATCTTTATTAAAAACTTTTAAAAAAGAAACTAAATCATTGTGAATCGAATCTGTCATTGCATCTTCTTCTGCTTTTAATTTTTCCGCCAATGCATCGCGAGAGCTAATATATTCTTGTTGCTTGCGAGCAAGTGTTTCTTCACGTGTTTGGCGCTCAAAATCCGACATGCTCTGACCTTTTTCTTGATAGTCTTTTATTTCAGCTTCTAATGCTTTCCCACGGCTAGTAAAAAGATTATCCAAACTGTCTCTTTTCCTTTCCATTTTCGACTTCATTGTTTTGAAGAGATCATAATTGTCCATTAATGAATCTGAATTCAAGAATACAATATGTGAAGCTGCTGCTTTCGCAGATACAGGAATTGGAGCGAGTTCTTCTTTTTTCGAATAAACTTTAACGTATAAAAAGGCAACAGCTGCAATTAAAACAGCATTCAGAATGAGGGATAAATTTTTCAAGATTTGGTGTATTTTGGGGCAAATATAGTAATACCAATTGCAAGTATAATTAAGGCTTGAAAAATGGTCATAAATCGTACCTTTGCACACTTATTTACTATTGAATGAACATACAGCAGGAGATACAAAAACGACGCACTTTCGCGATTATCAGTCACCCCGATGCAGGCAAAACTACTCTTACTGAGAAGTTTCTGCTTTTTGGAGGTGCTATCCAAACCGCTGGCGCAGTAAAATCGAATAAAATTAAGAAGAGTGCTACCTCCGATTTTATGGAGATAGAACGCCAGAGAGGAATTTCGGTGGCAACATCGGTAATGAATTTCGATTACAAGGATAAAATGATTACCCTTCTCGATACTCCCGGTCATAAGGATTTTGCTGAAGATACCTATCGCACTTTAACTGCCGTTGATAGCGTAATTTTAGTAATTGATTGTCAGAAAGGAGTTGAGGAACAGACGTATAAGTTGATGGAAGTTTGCCGTATGCGTGATACACCTGTTATCATTTTCGTTAACAAGATGGACCGTGAAGGTCAATATCCATTTGATTTATTAGATGAATTAGAGGAGAAATTGAAAATTAAAGTTCGTCCGTTGAGTTGGCCAATAAGTATTGGTTCCACCTTTAAAGGAGTTTATAATTTATTTGATAAGAGTTTACATGCGTTCACTCCCGGAACAGCAAAAAAGCCAGAAGGGATAAGCATCAAAGATTTAAATGATCCTGAAATTGATCGTTTAGCTGGACAATAT
>JANPGA010000317.1:0-2486 GCA_031423735.1 Bacteroidota bacterium
AAAGATGAAGTTATTACCGGTTTCGTGAAATGCCGCACAAAAGGTGGTTTGATCGTTGACGTATTTGGCATCGAAGCGTTCCTTCCAGGATCACAAATTGATGTTAAGCCTATCCGTGACTATGATGTTTACGTTGGCAAAACCATGGAATTCAAGATTGTGAAAATCAATCAAGAGTTTAAAAACGTGGTAGTATCCCATAAAGTGCTGATCGAAAATGAAATGGAGAAGCAAAAAGTGGAGATCATGAGTAAGTTGGAGAAAGGTCAGGTACTTGAAGGAACTGTGAAAAACATCACTTCTTATGGTGTGTTCATGGATCTTGGCGGTGTTGATGGTTTACTTCACATTACTGATATCAGCTGGGGACGTATCACGCATCCAGAAGAGGTGTTGAAATTAGATGAGAAAATCAATGTTGTAATTCTTGATTTCGATGATGAGAAGAAACGTATCGCTTTAGGATTAAAGCAACTTACTCCTCAACCATGGGAATCTTTAGACAAAGAATTAAAGCAAGCAGATAAAGTAAAAGGTAAAGTAGTTGTATTAACTGACTACGGTGCTTTTGTAGAAATTATTCCTGGTGTTGAAGGTTTAATTCACGTTTCTGAAATGTCATGGTCGCAGCATTTACGTAGCCCTCAAGATTTCTTGAAGGTGGGTGATGAAGTAGAGACTGTAGTACTTTCAATTGATCGTGATGAGCACAAAATGTCACTTGGTTTAAAGCAATTATCTCCTGATCCTTGGGGACAAATTCTTGAGAAATATCCAGTTGGATCTAAGCACAAAGCGAAGGTTCGTAATTTCACCAACTTCGGAGTATTTGTTGAGTTAGAAGAAGGTGTTGATGGATTAATTCATATTTCTGATCTTTCTTGGAACAAGAAAATTAAGCATCCTGCTGAATTCACTAAAATTGGTGAAGAATTAGATGTTGTAGTTCTTGAAGTTGATGTTGAAAATCGTAGATTAAGTTTAGGACATAAGCAATTAGAAGATAACCCTTGGGATACTTACGAATCAGTTTTAGGAGTAGGTAACTTACAAGAAGGTGTTATTGGAAAAGTAACTGACAAAGGTGCTGCGGTATTATTCAATCATTTTGGTGTTGAAGCATTCGCTCCATATCGTCAATTACAAAAAGAAGATGGTACTATTGCTAAAGAAGGAGAAACACTTGAGTTTAAAGTGATCGAATTTAGCAAAGAGAATCGTCGTGTTGTTGTTTCTCACTTACGAGTATATGATGACAAGGCTCCAGTAGGAAAAACAACTGAAGGTGGCGAAGGCGAAAAAGCTGCACCACAACAGTCAACTACGCAGAAAGCAGTTAAGAAGATTAAAGATTCACAAGAGAAATCTACACTTGGAGATATCGACGCATTAGCAGCATTGAAAATGTCAATGGAAGCTACTGAGAAGAAATCTGATGAGAGTTAATCTTAAGTAAGAATTCCCCCTTTAAAAAGGAGATTATAATATAAACCGTTGTTATCGAAAGATAGCAACGGTTTTTTGTTGAAATATAGATTATTGGTTTTTGGTCTTATCAATTTTACCGCACTAATTTCTTTTGAATACCTAGCAAATGATGTAATATTTACTGGTATTAGCAAATGGCTTATATTTGAAATCGAAGCCCAATTTGCGAACCCAACAGACCATTTGTTGAATATATGAAAGATTGGTTCGTATATTAAACCGTTATACACAACCAATGATTTTTTAAGTTTTATTAATATAGAAAAATAATTAATTTAGCATCTAAAGAAAAAACAATGGGAAAACAAATCTATGGGCTAACAAATGGCCTAATTCAAATGAATCGTGTGCTACTATTTATATTAATTGTTATGCCAATTTCGTTTAAACTGTCTTCTCCTGGACAAGATAGCTTTCAAATCTTCAATCGTTTATTAAGTTCGTTTGGATTCTTTTTTTTTCTTGGGCTGGATTTATTCAATCGGATATAAAGCTAATCTAAATTTAATATCCAATGGGATTCAACTCAAAAGCTATAAATATTTTATGCAAGCCTTTTTATTAAGTATTTTTTCTCTTGTTGCGTTAATAATCATGGCAAAGGGAATCCAGACAAATTGGTATGATGTTAAAATCTATTATGTAACACCGATTTATTTGGTAATTACTTTTATTCTATTTTTAATTATTGCGACATTAATTTCTGCAATGACTTTGGTTAGTGTAGAATTAAAAAGGGAAGCAACGCCAAAGGAATATTTGTCGACTTTTTTATTAATGATATTTGCTATTATAGGTTTATGGACCATTCAGTCTCGAATCCAAAAGATATGAAGGCATCCTATATTGGCTGTGTATAACAGCTAAGGCTTCGTTGCGTCTGGAGGACGCACAATGAAGCCTATGTTGCACGGAAGCACGCAGCGATGGAGAATGTATTATGGGGATTGCGATGAAGTAATCGATGTGAAAAAACTATTTTGAGTCCTTAAAAAAAT
>JANPGA010000318.1:0-4910 GCA_031423735.1 Bacteroidota bacterium
TGTTTAGAGATGGCAGGTCGACTTATTTGAAAATTATCGGCCACTGCATTTAAGTTAAGGCGATCATGAGATAAAAGATTCAAGATCTCTCTACGGGTAGGATCCGCAATTGCTTGAAATACATCTCTTCTCATCTTTTCAATCTAATTATGTAACCAAATGGTTACGCAAATATAAATCCTATAAATCGTAATTGCAAACGTTATGGATTATATTATTTCCAATTTATTTAAGAAACACTGCATCAATATTTGAAAAGTTAAAATTTGCAAAATAAAATCTTTAAAATGTTCCTTTGTATAGATAAATTCATTTTATTTGAATTCCAGTAATTCCCTTTGTATTTAATCCAAAAAAGTAGTTAAATATGCGTAGTTCTTATTTTAAGTTGAATAGCAAAACAATAACCAGTATTCTCTTAGTTAGTTTTAGTGCAATTTTTCTTCTGCAAACCGTTAGTTGTTCCTCTGATAAGAAAGTTAACAATGAAAATTCAGATTCAACTTTTAAGGAAATAGCTGACTTTTATACCGTAGAACGAGTATGGACGGCCCCTGATACTTCAACGATCCCAAAGGGTGAAGAAGGTAAATTAATTTGGTATGGTCGAAGATTAATTATCCATACTTCAAGTTATTTTGGACCAAAGGGATCTATAGGTAAATCTAGTAACGGCTTAAATTGCCAAAATTGTCATTTAGAAGTTGGAACACGACCTTATGGAAACAATCTAGGTGCAGCTTCAACAATTTATCCTAAATATTTACCTCGTTCAGGAAGTGTAGTAAGTCTTTCAGAAAAAATAAACGAGTGTTTTTCAAGAAGTTTGAACGGAGAAAAAATTGATACTTTAAGTAAAGAAATGCAAGCGTATATCGCTTATTTAAAATGGTTAGGAAAAGATTTTAATAAAGTTGAAAATCTAACTGGTTCAAGAGGAATTCAAGCGCCTAAACTTATTGATCGTGCTGCTGATCCAGCAAAGGGGAAGTTAGCGTATGAACAATATTGTTCACGTTGTCATGGTAAAGATGGTCAAGGACAATATGCTGTTGATGTTTTAAAAGACGAAAGTAAACAACAAGGAGGAACAGCTACTGCCGAAGATTTATATTATTACCCGCCACTGTGGGGTGAACATAGTTTTAACGGTATCGCAACCTTATACAGATTATCTAAGATGGCTGGATTTATTAAGAATAATATGCCATATCCTACCACCTATAAAACAGCAATTCTAACTGATGAAGAAGCATGGGATATTGCTGCCTTCATCAACAGTAGTGAACGTCCGATCAATGATCATAGCAAAGATTATAGTGTTGATATATCAAAAAAGCCATACGACTTTCCGTTTGCGCCTTACACAGATAATTTTTCAGAAACCCAACACAAATTTGGACCTTACACAGAAATGCCTTCAGCTAAAAAAGCACATTAATTTTTATGAGAAATATCCTGTTAACTTTTGTTATTTGCATTGCTTGCATTGGTTGTTCTGCTCCTGATAAAAAACTTGAACAAATTGCATCTGTAAAAGAGGATACTTTAAATGTAGAAGGTAAGAAAGGAATGATTCTTCTTACAGACCGACCTCCGAATTACGAAACACCACTCCGTTACTTCAAAGAAGATTATACACCAAACGAAGTTTTTTTTGTACGTTGGCATTTATCAGGATTACCAACAACAGTTGATACCAATACATTTCGTCTTAGTATTACTGGTCATGTAAAAAATGCAATGTCACTATCACTTAACGACCTTAAAACAAAATTCAAATCCACCTCTATTGTAGCTTTAGCTGAATGTGCAGGCAATGCACGAAGTTTTTTTGATCCACGTGTACCTGGTGGACAATGGAAAAATGGAGCAATGGGAAACGCACGATGGACTGGCGTAAAAGTAAATGATATTCTTGAGGCTGCTGGTGTGAAAAAAGGAGCATTCGATGTTTCATTTAATGGAATGGATGAACCTCCGTTAGCAACCGTTCCTGATTTTGTAAAATCACTAAGTATTGCTCATGCAATGGATGGTGAAGTTATGATTGCATATGAAATGAATGGAGAACAACTTCCGCTTCTTAATGGCTTTCCACTTAAGCTTGTTGTTCCTGGTTGGTATGCTACTTATTGGGTGGGCATGGTAAATGAAATAAAAGTTTACTCTGATACTTTTAAGGGATATTGGATGCAAAAAGCCTATCAAATTCCTAAAAATGTAAGAAATGGTAACGAAACTCATGACTCCTTGGCGAAAGAAACAGAACCAATTAATAAACTTGACATCCGTTCCATTTTTGTTTCGCCAGAGCCAGATTCAGTAATTGGAATTAATAAAAAATGTGAATTAGAAGGATTGGCATTTGATGCTGGCGATAGCATTGTAAAAGTGGAAATTTCGATAGATGGAAAAACATGGCAACTTGCAACATTGAATCCTTTCATCAGTAAATATTCTTGGCGAAGATGGAAATTCGAATGGACGCCTAAGGTTGAAGGTAAATATACCATACGTGTAAAAGCAACCAATGCTTTAGGAGAAACCCAGCCAGAACATCAGTGGAATAGAAGTGGTTATATGAGAAATGAAATTGAAACGCTAAAAATAGAAGTAGTAAAATGAAGACTTTAAAAAAAATCATTGCACTATATTCTTTATTGCTCCTTTTTACTTCTTGTTCGGAGAAAAAGAAAAGCGAGCAACCTACAGATATCAATCAAAAAGATAAAACCGAATCCTTGTTTGATCAAGCATCAGGAGAAGAAGTTTTTAAAGCGAATTGTATTACTTGCCACTCACTTCGATACATTGAAATGCAGCCCCCTTTTCCAAGAAAAACATGGGAAAAAATTGTCGATAAAATGAAAAAGAATTTCGGAGCTCCCATTCCTGATTCTTCCGTTAAAGTTATAGTGGATTATTTAGTTTCTGTTAAAGGGAAACAAGAATAGTTTTGTTTTTAGCATGTAGGAATATATTACATACCTTCTAAGAGTTAAAATAGGCAAATGGTCAATTTTAATTAACGGAACTTTTTAATGAAGTATCAAATTATACAGGATGATATAAGTTTTGAACGAGCAATTGCGGAAGACAGTGTTCAAACTTTAATTTATAATGCAGAAACACAAAACCAAAACCGCCAATATCTTTTTGAAAGATTATCAACCGACTCTGTTTTACGATTTAGTGACACACTATTTACTTCATTTTACAATGAGTATGAAAATGCTTCTATTGGAGCACTTCACGATGTTAAAGAAGAATTAGTAAGAACTCGATATTACCCAACCTCAAGTATCGCTTTACTGCAATTAACAGACAGCTTAATCGAACTAACAAACGATAGTCTAACTCGAATTGATGAAATTTGTGCAAATAACAAGTGGATAAATCATGATTCCATTTTGAGTGTAATTTTACATAGAGATAGTCTATTAATCCAAACAAGGCAATACATGATTCTCCTCCAAAGGGTTGATGGAGAAGGCGCACTCGCTTTAGCAGACATTATAAATTCAAATATTGTTCCAACTGAACTACCTGAGCAAAATATTCAATTTATGAACGATATTTATATCTCTTATCGACAAAATGGATTATCTGGCATTTCAGAAAAATATACTCAAATCTCTGAGGTTGCTCATCAATGTCCCTATTCTGGTGGTGAAGCAGTTTATCAAGCCAGATCCTTTGTTGAATTATTTTATGACACAGTTGAGTACGATGATGATGCCGTTTGCTTACAAAACGGTATCTTTAGGCAAGGAAATAGTGTAAAGAAAGAATTGACTCAAACCATTTCTATTAAACCTAATCCAGCAAACGATAAAGTGGAAATAAGTTTAATGAAAGATGAAGAGGGAATATGCAATATTAGAATTAGTGATTTACTGTGACATCCCGTTCTAGCAAAATCATTTGATTGTAAATTGAAACAAACAATAATTGATGTACGGATATTAGTATCTGGAATGTATATTATTGAAGTACAAAAAAATAATGTGTGGAGCAAAACTGAAAAATTAATTATTAGCAGATAGTAAAATGAAAAATCAATTCTTGAAATTATTTATTATTGCATTGCTATTTGTTTTCATTAAAACAAATAGCAATGCTCAAGGATTGAATCATACTTTTTTGATTGGGTATGCAGGTGGATTAGATTCTCATACTTCCTCATTAAGGGGCAATTTAGAAATCGACTCTAATTCAATTATAATAACTCCAGCAAATTTCAAAATGCCTTTTCGGGGAGCACAGGCAAATATATCTGATCAAAATGGTAATTTATTGATGGTTACAAATGGATGCTGGATTGCAGATGCAACTGGGGATACAATGCAAAATGGAGGAGGATTAAA
Organism: Bacteroidota bacterium; assembly: GCA_031423735.1. Classification (GTDB taxonomy): domain Bacteria; phylum Bacteroidota; class Bacteroidia; order AKYH767-A; family OLB10; genus JANXSD01. The sequence goes on from JANPGA010000318.1 coordinate 4,371, forward strand.
TCCAGGCGGGTTTACAAATAGTTGGTGCGATGCAACCAGCGGTATTCCTGATGTGCATTCCAATGTAATTTTACCTTGGCCAGGAGATAGTACTAAGTATATACTTTTTCATCAAACAGGAAACTTCAATATGCCTAATTCGGTATCATCAGAATTATTTTATACAACTATTGATATAACTCAAAATGGTGGATTAGGTTCTGTTACACAAAAAAATATGATTGCATTTCAAGACACGCTTGATCCTGGAATGTCCGCCTGCAAGCACGCAAACGGAAGAGATTGGTGGATTGTAATATTTAAGGACAATACGGATATTATTTATAAATTATTACTAACTCCAACAGGAATTACCAGCATCACACAGCAGCATTTAGGAATGCCCAATCACAATAATTACAATGGGCAACCTCAGTTTTCGCCCGATGGATCAAAATTTGCATATCATTATTATCATGGAGTACCGAATGCTATAAACCATGAAATTCGTTTATTCAACTTTGATCGATGTACTGGAATTTTATCAAATGGAAATTTAAT
>JANPGA010000319.1:0-2123 GCA_031423735.1 Bacteroidota bacterium
GATCTTAAAAAAATTCCAGGACCAAAAATTTTGCATTGCCTTACTGTAAAAGGAAAAGGTTATGAATTGGCTGAAAAAGATCAAACCAAGTGGCATGCTCCAGGTTTATTTGATAAAATTACTGGTGAAATTTTTAAACCAGTTATTGAGAAACCACAACCACCAAAATATCAAGATGTTTTCGGACATACCATTGTTGAGTTAGCAGAAATGAATAATCGTATTGTTGGAATTACTCCTGCAATGCCATCTGGATGTTCACTCAATATTATGATGAAAGCGATTCCTGATCGTGCATTTGATGTTGGAATTGCTGAACAACATGCGGTAACCTTTTCAGCTGGTCTTGCAACTCAAGGAATGATTCCATATTGCAATATTTATTCTTCGTTTATGCAACGTGCCTACGATCAAGTGGTGCATGATGTTGCTTTACAAAATTTAAATGTTGTGTTTTGTTTAGATCGTGGTGGTTTAGCTGGAGCTGATGGTCCAACGCATCACGGAGCTTTTGATTATGCCTTTTTTAGATGCATTCCGAATATGATTGTATCTGCACCAATGAATGAACAAGAGCTACGTAACTTAATGTACACTGCTCAACATCCTAACATGGGGCCATTTTCTATTCGATACCCTCGAGGCAATGGCGTGATGGTAGATTGGAGAAAACCATTTCAAGCTATTCCTGTTGGTACTGGAAGAAAAGTTCGTGGAGGAGAAAAGGTTGCAATACTTTCAATAGGACATCCAGGAAATTTTGTTGTAGATGCTTGTGATCAATTAGCGAAAGAAGGACTGTATCCTGCACATTACGATATGCGTTTTGTAAAGCCTTTAGATATAGTATTGCTGCATGAAATTTTTGCTGAATTTAAAATGATCATCACTATTGAAGATGGATGCATTCAAGGCGGATTCGGTAGTGCTATTGCAGAATTCATGATCGACAATCATTACACTGCTCAAATCACACGCTTGGGTATTCCTGATCGTTTTATTGAGCATGGTGAACAGAAAGAACTTTATCGTGAATGCAATTTTGATGCACAAGCTATCATGGAAACGGTTCGACAGTTAGAAGGTGTCGATGCATCTGCGAAAGTGAGTAGCAAATAAAAAAAATAATTTCTTTCTTAAATCTTCATTCAATGAAAATTTGGGCGTGTCCTAGTATTTTAACTTTTCGATGATACTTTTTTAGAATGAGGATGAAGTCCTAATGTTTGGATGTTCACGGTTACTTTATTAGAGTGGGGTATAACCTTGAAGTTTGGTTTTTCAACTATACTTCGATACGATCCATCATACAAGAGAAATTATTTTGAGGACGCAAATTGCGTCCTCAAAATAATTTCTCTTAAACTGTTTGATTTTGATAAAATTCCTCATGTTTTGCTTGCTATTTTTTATAGCATTCCTTTATCTAAATTTTTAACGATGAAATTCCTAAATACAAATTATTAAGATTTTGAATTGTATAGATTTTTTTTTGATATTTGCCAATCCCCTTTTCATATAACAAATTTTCACTAAAATAATTATTCAAGATGCATCCTCAAAAAATTGAAAAAAAGATCTTCGAAATCAGAGGTCAAAAAGTATTATTAGATTTTGATTTAGCTATACTTTATGATACAGAAACCAAAAGACTTAAAGAAGCCGTAAAAAGAAACATTGATCGTTTCCCTGCTGATTTTATGTTTACTTTAACAAAAAAAGAATTGGACTTTTTGAGGACGCAAATTGCGTCCTCAAAAAGTGGGGGGATTAGATATCTTCCGTTTGCCTTCACAGAACAAGGTGTTGCAATGTTAGCGAGTGTACTTAATAGTGCTAAAGCTATAAAGGTTAATATTTCAATTGTTCGTGCTTTTGTTTTAATTAGACAATATTCCTTATCGCATAAAGATTTAACAACTAAACTCAAATCATTAGAGAAAAAGTACAATAAACAATTTAAAGATATTTATGAAGTAATGACTTATTTACTTAATAAAGACAAGCTCGATACAAAACAAAAAGAAAGAAAAAGAATTGGTTATAAATAATTATTGTAAAAAAAATCTTTTAATAAAGGATTTATGTTTTCACAAACTTAATAGAAAGAAATGCTTTCGTAA
>JANPGA010000320.1:0-6181 GCA_031423735.1 Bacteroidota bacterium
AATGTAATGACTACCGATATTCGCCATATCGAAGAAGGTTGGATGGGATTAGATATAGGCCCTAAATCAGTTGACCTTTTTACAAAAGTTATCGCTGAAAGTAAAACTGTTTTATGGAATGGACCAATGGGTGTTTTTGAAATGGCAAAGTTTGAAAATGGAACTAAAAAAGTTGCCGAATCAATAGTAGCTGCAACAAAAAACGGAGCCTTCTCATTGATTGGTGGTGGTGATTCAGCTGCAGCAATCAATCAATTTCATTTCGCAAATGATGTGAGTTATGTATCTACTGGAGGTGGTGCCTTATTAGAATATATCGAAGGAAAAGAATTACCAGGAGTGAAAATGGTTATGGATGCAGGACTAGATTGATGTTTACATCTTTCATAAATTAAAAATCACTAACTTAATCTTTTAAAAGAAAAAAATGAAATATATACATCCTACTTTTCTTCAAAACATTCCGATTATTATTGGTATTTTAAAGAAACATAAAGTAAAAAACGCTTACTTATTTGGCTCTGTACTTACAGATAAATTTAATGACAAAAGTGATTTAGATATATTAATAAAATTTCAAACCGAAGTTACAGATCCATTATTAAAGGGCGAATTAATGTGGAGCTTACAATTTGCAATAGAAGATGCCTTTCATAGAAACGTTGATCTTTTACAGGAAACCACCCCTAAAAATCCATATTTTATTAAAGAGCTACAAGAAACAAAACAATTAATCTATGAACAATAAATATTATCAAGCATTGCAAACGATAAAAATTTGCATTGAGAATATTGAAAACCATATTGGCTCTACAAAAATATTTGAACAATACGATAATAATTTACTTATTCAGCAAGCCGTTATGCGAAACATTATGGCAGTTTCGGATCTTCAAGCAATTTGGCAGAAACGAAAAGTGATGCAAAGTCAATAAAGCCGTTAGGCTATCGCTTATGTAAAAAATAAAAGAGCTGAATACTTTTTTTTAATTTCAAATTTCAAATGCAGCACATTTATTTTACCACACCGCACAAAAATGCTTTGAAGTGTATTGATAAGAAAAAAATCTTTAAACTATATTTCCCTTAATCGCTTTCGCCACTGCTTCTGATTTTGAATGAACCTGCAACTTCTTGTAAATATTTTTAATGTGACCGTTTACAGTTTCGGGACTGATAAAACAGGATTCAGCAATCAATTTATAGCTCATTCCTTGCACAAGATATTTTACAACTTCTTTCTCTCTTTCTGAAAGGTCAAAGTCATTCACCGTTTCAGCTGACGGTTTATTTTTTACCATCTTCAAAACTTTTCTTGCTATGCTTGGTGTCATTGGAGAACCACCTTCATAAACTTCTTTAATCGCCACAAGTATTTGAACCGGAGGAGTGCTTTTTAGAATATATCCATCAGCTCCGTTGCAAATGGACTGAAATATTTTATCGTTGTCATCAAAAATTGTCTCCATCAGAATTCTCACATCAGGAAATTTTTCTTTCGCAATTTTCACCGCTTCAATGCCAGATATGCCTGGCATTTCAATATCCATAAGAATAACATCAGGGTTTGTTTGTCTGATGTCATTTACAAGGTCAGTACAGTTGGCAAACGCACCTGCACATTCAAAGCCGGAACTGCCATTAATAAGTTGGAACAATCCCTCTCGCAGGTTACGGTTGTCTTCGAAGATGATTACTTTTATTTCCATTGATTATTTTTTTTTGCCACTAAAACTCTAAAACACTAAATCTCACTAATTTATTTCTCATTATTCTGAATCGGGTTTCGTGGGATTTTGTGCCTTGGTGCCTTGGTGGCGATTTTTTTTGCCACTAAAGCTCTAAAACACTAAACTCCACAAAGTATTATAAATAATACTTAATCACATTTCGTGGGATTTTATGCCTTTGTGCCTTCGTGGCGATTTTTTTTGCCACTAAAACTCTAAAACACTAAATTCCACTAAACTATTATTTAACAAATCGTTTAATACCTTGTCCGATGTTCACAACATTAAAATTGATTAAATATCCCAGGCGCAAATCTGTTAACTTTAAATGACTAAGCACTTGGGCGTCCCAAACAGGATTTACTATATCAATTGCTTTAATTTCACAAATGATTTTATCCTCAACCAAAACATCCAATCTTAATCCCTCATTGAAAGTTAAGCCATCATAAACAATTGGAATTTCAACTTGTCTTTTTACTTTCAATCCCATTTTAGTCAGCTCATGACAAAAGCAAATTTCATAAACCTTTTCCAATAAGCCAGGACCCAATTCTTTATGAACAAGATAAGCGGCATGAACTATTTTTTTTCCAATATCTTCAAGCTCTGAAGAAATTGGGCTGAAGATTTTTTTGTGAGATTTTGTGTCTTCGAGATTTTGTGGCATTATTTTTTAAGCTTTAAAAATTAGTTCTACGTTTGTTCCACTTCCTTTTTCCGATTCTATTTTCAATTGCGCTTTCATCTCTGCTGCGCGGCCTTTCATATTGAGCAAGCCGTTACCCTTTGATGTTTGAGCAACATCAAATCCAACTCCGTTATCCCGTAATGCTAATATTATTAAACCGTTTTCCTTTTTTAAGGTTATGGATGCACGGGTAGCATTGGAATACTTTACAAGATTGTTGAGTGCTTCTTTAAAAATCAGGTAAAAATTTCTTCTTGATTCCAGAGTAAGTTTTGTTTCATTTAAATTTTCATCAGCATTAAATGTGTGCTCAATATTTTTTGCCTTTAGCAAATTGTACGCAAGCGTGCCCATGCGTGAAATGATATTTTCAAATGTATCGTTCTTCGGATTAATCGTCCAGACAATATCACTCATCACTTCAATTATTTTTCTTGAAGCATCTCCAATCTGTTCTAGTTCATCAACCACAGCCGGAGATTTTTGTTTCGCCACTTCGCTGTAAACCGAAATACTGTTTAACGTAGAGCCGACATCATCGTGAAGGTCGCTTGCAATTCTGTTACGGATGTTTTGCAGCTTCAATTTATTTACTATCCTGAAATTGTTATAAATAAAAAATGAAAGTATCAATAACAAAGCAAGTCCACCAGTGAGAAAATTCTTTAACAACTTTTGTTTTTTGATTTCTACATCTGCCACTGCAAGTTGCTTGTCATGTTCCGCTTTTGTGGCAGCTTCCTTTTTATCAAATTCGTAATTCATTTCCTTGCGAGTGATTTCATCATTCTTCTCCTGACTAAAAAGCGAATCTTTTAAGGTTATTGCTTTTTTATAATGCATCAGCGAAAGCTTATATTTCTCAGCTGCTATTGCAAACTGCCTATTGCGAACTGCCATCTGCGCTGTGGTATCGTAAAGTACGGAGAGTGATTCTTCAAATTGTCTTGAATCATTCAAATTACCAATACTATTGTCAAGTGCAATTGCTTTTTTCAGATACGATTCCGCTTCTTTAAATTTTCCGGTTAAAGTATAACCCCTGCCGATGTTTCCGAGCGTTTCTGCAATTCCATTCTTATCACCCAATTCTTCCCTCATTTTCAACGCCTGCAATTGATAGTCTAATGCTTTAGGATAATCGCCTTGCATACTATAAACAATTCCGATGTTGCCAAGAGCCATTGCTTCGCCATCTTTAATTCCAAGATCTTGCTGTAACTTCAAATCCTTAAAAAAATAGTCCAAAGCTTTAGGGTAGTTATGTTGTTTAAGATAGATACTACCAATATTTCCAATATTATTTGCCTGATATTGCTTATTCCCTTGTTCTTCTGCTATTTTCAATGATTTGTGAAAATAGTCAAGCGCTTTGGGAAAATCTTCCTGCAAATAATAGACAATACCGATGTTGCAGAGGTGTCTTGTAATTGCATTTTTATCTCCAAATTCTTCCGCTATCTTTAAAGCTTTAAAATAATAATCCAGCGCTTTGAGATAATCGCCCTTATGATAATAGACAAGTCCGATATTACCGAGACAGTTTGCAAGATTGTTTTTATCGTTAAGTACTTCTGCAATTTTTAAGGCATTAAAATTACATTCCAATGCTTTGGAATAATTGCCCAATAGAGAATAAGAATAACCTATGTTTGCCAGAGAATTGGAGATGCCTCTTTTCCATTCTAATTTTTTTGCAAGAGCGAGTGCTTGATTGCAGAGTATGATGGTAGTATCGGGGTTTGAATACATCACTTTTCTTCCGAGCATGTTGAGGTGATTTACTTTGCTCGTATCTTCTTTATCCTTTTTAACGAGCATTTGCAAAGAGTCAGTAATGCTTTGCTGCGCAAGAGCAGAATTAAATAAAACTCCGCACAGGAATAAAACGGAAACAGGACGGAGAAATTTTTTCATATCTTAAACTTCAATTAATTGAGGGCTTAAAAAAATTTGCAATTTAAACACTGCAAATGTAAACCAAAAATATTTCATCCACTCCCCCTTGAATATGGTGTTTTATCTTTCAGGCAGTAACAGAACACCCAGTTTATGGCATTGATGTGCTTTGTTTTTCACTCCACCTTTGACCCTGTTCAAACAACAATAATTTATTCAAACATCCCGAAGCCTAAGGATGGGACTAAAAACAAACCAAATGAAAAAACAACTACTAAAAAAGCTTTACGCTTTCATCGTTACAGCAATCCTATTTTCTGTAAGTGCTAATGCACAAATTATTTACACAGATGTAAATCCGGATATAATTCAAACATGTCAAACTTTTCAATGCAGCAAAAATTCTACTCTTGATTTAAATAATGATGGTGTTTTAGATTTAAAGTTAGATTTAATTTTATCCACAATAACTAGACCTACACCTCCTTTTCTGCAGTACTTTAACGGATCCATAAAGGCATCACCGCTTAATGGTAGTTCTATTTTAACAAACGGCTCAGGTTACCCCCTTAAAATGAATCTGAATGAAGTAATAAATTCCAATGGTAGTTGGAGTAATAGTGCAAACCAGATTTTGATTGCAAAATCATATGCTGGTCTTACGTATGTACTAAATTCTTCAGTAGGAAATTGGATGAATACAATAAATGGATTTTTAGGACTTAAAATAGTTTCAGGAAGTCAAACTTATTATGGTTGGGTTCGATTGAGTATTAATATAAATGTACCCCCAACGATTGGATCTTTTAAAATTATAGATTACGCATACAACAGTATTTCCAACCAACCTATCCTTGCTGGACAAACAACTTGTGCCTTACCAACGGTAAATGTAAGCGCAAGCGGTGCAACAACTTTTTGCTATGGAAGCCCTCTTACCTTAACTGCTGACAGTGCTAGTGGATATACTTTTCAGTGGCAAAAAAATACAATAGCTATTTCCGGAGCAACAGCACGTACTTATAAAGTAACTACATCGGGCAATTATACCGTCACTACTACCAGTACTTGTAGCATAGCTACATCAGCTCCTTTAAGCTGCACACGCATCTTTAATCAAACGCCCGTTATTTCTACAACTGATTCTTTAGCTTATTGCGCGGGTCAGGCAATCAATACCAAGTTTACTGCAAATACTTATACCGGCGTTACTTATCAATGGCAGAAGAATTCAGTAAACATTAACGGAGCAATTGCTCCAAATTTCACTGCTACAACAACAGGAAATTTCCGTGTTCGTGAAACGGCTAACGGCTGTACGCGTAATTCTAGTGCTAAATCAATTGTTATTAACTGCCGAATAGGAGAAGACTTTTCGAACGAATCCATTCTTTCTGTTTATCCTAACCCAGCTAACAATTACATTACTGTACAATTTCCTTCTGCCCAATCAGCAATAATTTCTATAACCAATCTTTTCGGTCAATTAGTTTATTCAGAAAAAGTATTACCGATAACTAGCGGAACAGCACAAACACAAATTGATGTGAGCAGATTTGCAGCAGGAATGTATATGATAAGATGGAGTAGCGAAGAAAATTTTGAAACGAAAACTTTTTCGGTAATTAAATAAAATATTCTCTCAAGTTGTTTTTAAAATATTTAAAACTAATTAAAATGAAAAAAATAATACTAAAAAAGTTTTCTTGTTTCATCTTTACAGCAATGATGTTTTCTATCTATGCAAATGCACAGATTGTTTACACTGATGTGAATCCGGATATTTTACAATTTTGCACTGCCACCTCTTTGAATTCTTGTTTCATTGAGGATAGTATTGATATTAACAATGATGGCATAT
>JANPGA010000321.1:0-4974 GCA_031423735.1 Bacteroidota bacterium
TGCTGACAAAAAAATTTATGAGTAAACAACGTCAGACTTATTTCAAGATTTTTGTTCTCATCATTGCAATCCCATTTTTATTATTTAATGAAGGATGCAAAAGCACAAAAAAATCAACCAACTCTGCAGATGTTAAATCTGTAATGCCGATGGAAGATCGCTCTGTACAAGATCTTCTTTTGAAGCTTGAAAAAAATGCTTTTAAACCAGAATTTCTTTCAGCGAAAGCGAATGTTGAAATGAAACAAGGTGAGAGTGAAACCTCCATCAATATTACCATGCGATGTAAACGTGATAGTTTAATTTGGATATCGCTTTCACCATTGCTTGGAATTGAAGTTGCTCGTGCATTAATTACTCCCGATTCTGTAAAATTTATTGATCGCATACATGGGAAATACCAAGTAAGCAGTTTCGAAACAATAAATCAGATCTTACAACTAGATGTGAATTTTGAAATTTTACAAGCACTTTTATTTGGAAATTTCTTTGCTTATAAAAAAGATGAAAGTAAATTTAATTCCGTTTATTCAGAAAGCAGTCATTACATCTTAAGCACTTTAATTAAGAAAAAGATGCTTCGTTCACTTGAAGAGAAAGATTCTTTGTTGCCTATAATTCAAGATGCATATATTAATGATTCAACGTTTCGAATAAATAGTATGCAAGTGGAAGATCAAAAGATTGCAAAAAAACTTATTGTAACTTACTCGGATTTTCGAGGAACTAATGCAGGAATTTTTCCTTATAAATCAGAAACAAAAGTTACGGCCGAAAAAAATTTCGAACTTATTATTGAGTATGGTAAATTAAATGCCGGCGAACCACAAGAATTCCCATTCTCTATTCCAGAAAAATATGAGCGAATTCGCTAAACGATTCATTTACTTTATACTCTTTTTGCTGATTCCTATTTTAGGAAGTGCGCAAAATAAAAAAGATTTAGAAAGCCGTAAAGCTAAACTGCAGAAGGAAATTGAATTCACTAATAAACAATTATTAATTGTTAGTCAGAATAAATCCGCAACAGCAGAACAATTAGCTGCTCTTAGAAAAAAGATTTCATTACGTGTTGCTTTAATAAATACGATCAACTCAGAAGTAAATTCTTTAGGTGGTGAAATTGAAAGCACTGCCAAAGAAATTACCGGACTTGAATCTCAAATGGCAAGATTAAAATCTGAATATGCCGAGATGATTCGTTATGCTTATAAAAACAGAAATGTTTATCAACGGATGATGTTTGTTTTTGCTGCCGATGATTTCAATCAAGCCTATAAGCGTTTAAAATATTTACAACAGTATAGTGAATACCGTCGACAACAAGCAGTGTTAATTGGTCAAACGCAAAATCAATTAAATGATAAGAAGACAGTTCTTGTAACACGTAAAAACGAGAAAACAAATCTTCGAAACAATCAGCAACAGCAAAAATCTACTCTTGAAAAAGAACAGAAAGAGCAAGATGAATTAATGAAAAATCTCACCACTCGTGAGAAAAAATTAAGAAAAGATTTAGCTGAAAAACAAGCTGCAAAAATAAAGTTAGATCGTGCTATCGAAGGATTAATCCGTAAAGAAATTGAAGCCGCTAAGAAAAAAGCTGTAGCATCGGGAAAGAAAAATATTACCAACACTAACGTTTTTAATCTTACTCCTGAATCGCAAAAATTATCAAATAGTTTTTCCGGAAATCGAGGGATGCTTCCATGGCCGGTTGAGCAAGGAACAATTGTTAGCACCTTTGGTGAGCATCCGCACAAGGAGTTAAAAGGGATCATGATAAAAAATAATGGTGTTGATATTCAAACTTCAAAGAATGCATCTGCCAGAGTTGTTTTTGATGGTACAGTGAGTGGTGTAATTAGCATCCCTGGTGCTGGAAAAGCCTTAATTGTTCGTCATGGTGAGTATTTAACGGTTTATTCAAATCTTGAAAGTGTATCGGTAAAAACTGGTGAAAAGGTTACCACCAAACAACGGATAGGAACTGTTGCTGATAATAGCGATGGCGATCGTGGCGAATTGCATTTAGAAATCTGGAAAAACAGCGGAAAACTTGACCCTCAAAGCTGGATTGCACGAAGATAATAGTAGATAACCCTTAATCATTGATTTTGTAATTAATTAATATACAATGATTTAAAAAATTGTAGTATTCCTTTAATTGCCTTCGATTACTTTCTTCATTATCCGTCGTAGCTTTTTTCGTAGATTTGCAGAGGTTATAAAAACAGATCATGATCAATACAATTCTTGTAGGAATTTTAGGTGGAATGGGTGGCTCAGAAACCATTCTAATCATTGTAGCATTATTATTATTCTTTGGTGCTAAACGCATTCCTGATTTAGCAAAAGGGTTAGGAAGAGGAATCAAAGAATTTAAAGATGCTTCGAAAGGAGTAAGTGATGACGATAACAAAATCGAAGAAAAAAAATAACAAAAGTCTTTCTATAGTTAAAAAAACCCTGAAGTAAATTACTTCAGGGTTTTTTTATGCTATTCAAGAAAACGATTAATGCTCAAACCAATTATTAATACAACTAGGTATTATTTTTCAATTGGAAAATAAACGTCAGTTTGCCATTTAGCAGTATCCTTTTCAACCATTGGATCGTTAACATAAACTTCCCAAGGGGCACCAATTATTTTTTTATTGTTGGTAGCGATAAATTTTTTCAAAGCATCATACGCCGCTGATGTTCCCATATAGTCTCCAAAATAATGAGCTACAACAGCATTCCCTGCCTTTAGTATACTAGGCTTTACATTTCCATCAGCCTTACCAGATTTATTTACTGGAATACAAGCATCCATTTCCCAATTAGTAGTTGACTCGGTATAATATATTGCAAAAGGAGCATTAGCTTGTGTTAATTTTTGTTTCGCCATTGCCTCCATAATAGATCCATAATTTTTACCCAGTTTCATCCCAATTGTTGAAACACTTGCAGTATCATGTACTGCTAAATAATTTGTTTCAGATATAGTAGTTAATTCAACTTTAATTTCAGACTTGGTTGAAGTTTCTGCTGGCATTTTCTCTACTATATTTTTAATATCGTTAAGCCCTTGTGTAAACATTTCACCCATCATATTTTTTGAGGCTGCCATCATTACTTTAACAAAAGGGTTACCACCTACATCACTTTTAAAATACCATGTAACTTTTGTTCCTTCTGGCAATCGTTCAAATTTATATCCACTTTCGCCAACCCCTCGATCTTTAAAATCAAGTGTCGTAACTATTAACTCATTAGGTATCACTTTCGAAATAGTTAATGTGCCGGTACCCGTATTTTTATTGGGACTAGTCCATGAATAAGAGGCGCCAAGCCCAGCAGAAATTTCATTATAGGTTACTTTTATTAATGTATCTGATTTTTGCCATGGCGACCATTGTTCCCAATTTTTTAAAATATTTACCTGATCAAAAACAATTGATGGAGGCGATTTCATTACAACAGATCTTTCAAGACTTACATTAGATGGAAGAAATATTCCAATAACTAAAATCAATGCAATTACAATTAATAGTCCGATTGCGATTTTTTTGAGGATTTTCATAGTGGTTAGTTTTAATGAATTAGGTATACGAATTTAAACATTTTCGCAATATTAAATTTTTCGTTTCTTAGAATTCCATTTATTATGATTAAGTCCATGACTTTTTTAAAGGATTTGACAATTAACATGTTTTTAAAATAAATATCTTAATTGCAGAAATATTGCATTTCATTCTCTAAGTATGAAATAAATTAAATGCCTCAATGAGTAAAAAATTAATCATTCGCATTTAAAGAGGGCTTCTATTCATTTTCTTATGATTATAGTTTTTATAATAGTTACTACAATTTAACATATCAAAATCTTCTATATTTGTTACATATTCTTACTTTAATTAATATGAATCTATTTATTGATTATTTATTTTCTGCGTTTCACTTATTGTTTCTTTTTGCTTTTCCGGGTATTATTTTAAAACCATATATTAAGGATTTAAACAAAACTTCAAAAATAACTTTTGTCATTTTCATATCTATAGCCTTTTGGATCTGTATAAGTGGATTTATTAGTTTTTTCAATTTGCCCTTAAATTATTCGGCACTAACTATCCTAATATTATTTATTATTTATTTCATATCAAAAGAAATTTGCCATTCCAATCCAAAAATATACCGTACTTTTAAAATCAAATTACATTCAGATAATATACATTATTATCTTTTATTAAGCATAATTTTAATATTAGTTATTCCAATATTTTTTATTACAATTCCACCAGGATGTGATACTGAAATGCACGGATATATAACGAGACTCGTAATAAACAATAATGGTATCCCTAATTCCTATAACCCAATTTTACCAGTTAATTATTTTGGCAGTTACAGTGCTGGCTTCCATGTTATAACTGCATTAATTAGTGCTGTTAATTTACAATATTTACAGCCGTCCATAAACATTTTATCTATTATCGTTTATCCGTTGACACTACTTTCATTCATTTTTTTTCTTAATTGCTTTTTTTTAGAAAAAACGTCAATATATGTCGGAATAATTTTTTTTGGAATTAATAGAACTTGGATTGACACAATTTCGTGGGGAGGAAATCCATATTTATTGGCATTTTCATTTTGTATGTTCAGTGGAGGTTTAATTATTCTAACATCCAAATGTGAATCTAAAAGCCTATTTTATGTCCAAGCTTTTGCCATAGCTTCAATTCCGTTGATCCATGCAATTGCAGCAGTAACTTTCTTGTATCTAATGATACCTGGAATAATATTTATGCTCTATTATCAGTCAGAAAATTATAAAGTTTTATTATCAAAATTTTCATTTCTATTTTTGTTGGTTTTGTTTTTACTATTCCCTTTTATTTTAAAATTTAAAAGCGAGAATTCAAATGAACTCTTGATTATGATTAAGAATTGGCAAAATGAAATGATGGGTAAAAGGCTATCATTAAA
>JANPGA010000322.1:0-11797 GCA_031423735.1 Bacteroidota bacterium
CTTTATGAGAACAACAAATAAATGATTGCTTAACTATAGTAAATTCTGCTCTTTCAGTTTAGGTTAGTTTAACGATAAATGACCAAAAATAATTTTCAGTATTTACATCATTTTTTACTTGCGCTAACGGCACTCTTATACACTACTTCAACTTCGCTTGAACTTTACCACAATAAACCTCAATGGCAATTATTAACGTTTGTTTTTACAAGCACCTTTTTAGTTTATCGACTTGCTACAAATCGACCAATTATTTCTTTTCAACCATTTAAAATAACGTTTCAATCAAAAAACAATAAGCGCTTTTTTTTTCTCGTGTTTCTCTTGGTTTTAATCTTATTTATACTTCTTCCGCTCCTCACAAAATTGATTGCAGTGTTCATGGGCGTAATAACGTTGTTGTATTTCTTACAATGGAATATAAATGGAAAAACCCAAAGTGGTCTTCGTTCGGTTCCATTGTTAAAAAACATAGTATTAGCTTTAGTTTGGACTTCAACAACCATATGGTTATCCATCCAAAATTTAGAAAATATTAATGAAATATACTATCTTTTTATTACAAGGTTTATTTACATTCTTGCGATCTGCCTTGGTGTAGATCTTCGCGATTGGAAAATTGATCAAGTTCAAAAAACTACGACCTTACCCGTTCTTTATGGATTCAACAAAATAAAAATAGTAGCTATTATACTTTTGTTATTATTCGTTACGTTAGTATTCTTAAAATCACAACTATTTGAATTGCCAGTTAGAAATAATTACAGATCACTTGTTCAAATAACATCTGGAATATTATCAATAATATGCCTTGTATCATTAAGTGAAAAACATTCATACAACAGGTATACAATAATGTTAGATGGCAATATGTTTTTACAAGCATTATTACTTGGAATTTAAAGATCACAAAGGTGTATCAATTATATTTGCAATAACGTAACTCACTTTGATTCTCAAGAAAACTAAATTTAATATTTCAAAAATCTCCGTTTATAATTGGATAAAACTGAATTATTATGCTTTTGTAAAAAAGGCGCTAGTACTTGCTTTTTTTTGTTCACCTCTATTTGCAGAAGCTGAGAATCCGCCTAAGAAATCTCCGTTAGCACCCTATTTCCAGCTCGACACTTACTATTCCTTCATTGGAAATAAAAGTGCTGATGTTTGGGGTTTTAAAGCAGGTATTACTTGGAAAAAAAAGTGGCACCTCGCAGTTGGATATAACAAAATTAGATCTGACATCATCGAATTGAAAATGCTTCCTGAATCAGAATGGTCTAATTCTAATGTAGCCGATCATAAAGTTAAAGCTCAATTATATCTTCGTTATTATCCAATTATGGCGGAATACGTATTTTATGATAAGGATCCATGGCAACTTAGTGCTCCAGTTAGTATCGGTTATGGAAGATCTTATTTTCAGTATTTCGACAAATCAAATAATCCGCGATCAATTTTTAGTCATGGTGTACTAGTGAATGATTTGGGCATAAATGCTCAATATAGAATCATTAAATGGGTTGGAATTGGCGGAGGTTTAGGATATCGTTTAATGCTAGTAAAAAACCCTGAAGTAGATACTAAATTTAATTCTCCCATTATTTCCTTCCGTATCAAATTGTATTTAGGTGAAATCGCAAAATCACTTTTCCCAAATAGTAAATTCATAAAAGATAAAAGTTGATGATTATTTGATAAAGATTACGGATTGGCAACATTCTTCGGTGAGATTTACTTTGCTTGTCTATCTTTGTACCAATGAATAAAATAAGTTTTGACGAGATTTATATGGAGTTGGCTGTTAATTTAGCCAAAAAATCACATTGTGTAAAGGCTCAAGTTGGTGCAGTATTATCAAAAGATACCCGAATTGTTTCGCTTGGTTATAATGGCCCACCTGCTGGTACGCATAATTGTGATATTGAATGGCCAGAAACGGGTTGCCCGAGAGATCGGAAGGGAGGGTGTTCACTTGCCTTGCATGCCGAAGCAAATGCTATTTTATATGCTGCAAAAAATCAAATTACACTAGAAGGAGCAACATTATATGTAACATTATCACCTTGTTTGCCATGTGCAAGAATCATTTATACTACAGGAATTAAAAGAGTAGTTTACAAAGAATCTTATGCTGCTTTCAAGGGCATACCAGCTGAAGAAGGTGTTGATTTTTTACAACGCTTTGGTGTAGAAGTAATACATTTCATTAGTGAATCAGAAACTAAAATATGAGCAATATACCATCAGGGAAAGTTTTAATTTTACCACTTATTTTTGGAATTGTTTTAGCATCTGGAATATTTATTGGCAGTAAAATTACATCTTCTCCAAAGGCTAATACTTACAATAAATTTTCAGAAGTTTTAGATTATGTTCAGCAAGAATATGTTGATACAGTAAATCGTAAGCAACTTGAAAATACTTCTATTGAAAAAATGCTGGAACAATTAGATCCGCATTCTTCATACATACCTGCAGAAGAATTACAATCAGCAAATGAGCCTTTAGAAGGCACCTTTGAAGGTGTTGGAATTGAATTTCATTTGCAACAAGATACCATCATGGTAGTTACAGCTATCTCAGGTGGTCCAAGTGAAAGGGCTGGAATATTACCTAGTGATCGAATCATAAAAGTTGATGGAAAAAAGATGACAGGTTCTTCCATCACAAATGATCAAGTATTTAAAGCACTAAGAGGGAAAGGTGGTACTTTGGTAACGGTTACTGTTTTTCGTAGAAAAGCACTAAAAACATTAGATTTTAAAATTACTAGAGGCAAAATTCCAATTTATAGTATCGACACTTATTATATGGCTGATCCTAAAACTGGATACATAAAAATTAGTCGTTTTGCTGCAACCACCTATGATGAGTTTATGGTTGCCATGAATAAATTGAAAGATCAAGGAATGCAAAAACTTATTCTTGATTTAAGAGGAAATCCGGGTGGATTTTTAGATGCTGCTACAAAAATTACTGATGAATTTTTAGGTGGAAAAAAATTAATAGTTTATACTATTGGAAAATCACATCCAAGATCAAGCTATTATGCTGATCAACCTGGTGTTTTTGAAACAGGAAAACTAATTGTTTTGGTTGATGAAGGCTCAGCTTCTGCCTCTGAAATTGTTTCAGGCGCGTTGCAAGATTGGGATAGAGCCACGATAATTGGTAGAAGATCATTTGGAAAAGGTCTGGTTCAAGAACAAACTGTTTTACCCGACGGTTCAGCATTGCGCCTTACCATTGCACGTTATTATACTCCTACAGGAAGATCAATTCAAAAGCCATATTCAAAAGGCGTTGAAGCATATGATGAAGAAGTTTTTGATCGCTATAAACATGGTGAATTAGTTAACAAGGACAGCATTCATTTGGTAGATAGCTTGAAGTATAAAACCCCAGGAGGAAAAACAGTTTATGGTGGTGGTGGAATTATGCCAGATGTTTTTGTACCTCTTGATACTACCTTTGAAAGTGATTACCTAACAAGATTATTTGCAATGGGATTAGTTAATCAATTTGCCTATGACTATGTCGATAATCATCGCGAATATTTAAAATCATTTACTACTGTAAAATCTTTTCAAAATACGTTTAAGATCGATGACACTATCTTAAATGAATTTATTGCTTTTTCAATAAAAGAAGGTGTTGCAAAAGACGAGAGAGGTCTAAAAAAATCTGATGCACTTTTACGTAATCAGTTAAAAGCATTTGTAGCACGCCTAATTTGGCAAAACGACGGACTTTATCCTATCCTTCACGATATGGATAAAACATACAAAGAAGCGATTGAACTCATTAATAAACCTTCATGACTAAACAAGAACGAACATACTTTTGGTTCGTTGTTATTCTAATTACAATCTCTCGAATACCATTTTTATTTTATGGTTATGGATCTGAAGAGGACGCATGGGCATTGCCATTAGTAGCCGAAAGAATTGCTCTCAGTGGGAATTATGAAGTATCGCGTTTACCAGGACATCCTTTTCAGGAAATCGTTTTCTCATTGATTTGGAATTCAAGTTCCATACTATTTAATTTTTTGACTGTTCTAATTAGTACAAGTGGTATAGCATGCTTTATGCTTTTTTTAAGAAATTTAAATTTTAAGCATTGGTTAATTACAGGAATTGCTATTGCAGTTACTCCAATTATTTATATTAATTCAACAAATGATATGGACTATATGTGGGCATTAGGATTTATCTTAATTGCCTTTTACTTTACCACGCTTAACAAACCTATTATCGTAGGATTATTTCTTGCTTGCGCCATTGGATGTAGAATTACCTCCGGAGCAATGATCATTCCTTTGCTAATTTTAACAATTAAACTTTCCGAAAATCATATTAAAACAAACTCTATTATTAAAATAATAGTTAGCACGATTTTTTTTACAGTGTTAATCTTTATTCCTGTTTTTAAAGTTTATGGATTAAGCTTTTTTACTTTTTACGAACATTTTCCAATACCAAGTATCATAAAAAATATTTACAAAGGAACCATAGCTGTTTGGGGAATAATAGGTGTAATTGCACTACTTCTTTCATTTATTATTGTTCTTCGTGAGCGAAAAACATATGATCAATTATTTTTTAAAAATAAAAATATAAGTACCACTTTTCTTCTTTGCTGCACCATAATAGTTACTTTGTATAGCATTTCCTTTATTCGTATGCCTTTAAAAGCAGCTTTTATGATTCCATTAGTTCCATTTGTTTGGGCTGGCTTATCGATTCTAGTATCAACAAGGATTTATAAAGTTTTAATTGTTTTGATTTTTATATCCACTTTTAGTTTTGGGATAAACCTATCAGATTCTTTGAGAGGATCGAAAGAAAGTTCATTTAGCATTCATAAAAATATTGGAGGACAGCATATTGTTATTGATCCTTTTTTTGGATTACTGATGGCTGATATTACCAAGCGACAACAACGCACTTCATATGCAATTTCAATTTTAGAAAAAACAAAATTTATTAATAAGCCTACCTTTATAATTGCTGGTTGGTGGCTTGCCGATATTTTGGTTTTACAACGAGGTAAAGAAAATAAGTTGGTACAGTTTGCATATTATACTGAGGAAAAGGAATTAGTTAAATATAAGCAATCTGGATTTGAACTTTATTACTTGCCGGAGCAAAATGAATTTAATGACTTACGTTTCAAAAAATCATTTACAACAAAATATGCTATTCCATTTTAAATTGAATAATTATTTTTTAAAAAGTAGTTCATAGGCTTCCACTTTTTCTTTCCAAAGCTTAGGAACTGATATAGTTTGATTTGTTTCATAATCAAAACAAACCTGCACCGATTTACCTTCTGCCGCAATAACTTCCTCTCCTTTAATAATTCTAACAATTTGGTATCCTACCTCAAAACTCTTCGCACCAAATCGAATCACCCCCGAATAAACCCAAACTTCATCAGTTAACAAAATTGGTGTGCGATAATCGATCTCCATATGGGCCAAAATAATACCCTGTTTGCTCCAATTAATCGTCTCGTTTACTACTTCATTAAAATAATGCACTCTTGCTAACTCGAAATAGGTGAAGTGATTAGCGTTATTTACATGCCCCATAGCATCTACATCCTTAAATCGGATCTGAATCTTTGTTTTATGTTTAAACATCTATGTAATTTATAGTGATAAAAATCAAAGATCAGCAAAATTATCTCAAAGAGGAGTTGGCAAAAGCATTTTAGAATTGTTAAAATTCTTCACTCGTACTATAAAACCTCAAATAGCAATGAATTAGTGATCGAAAATTTAACCTCATTTATTATCTTCGCATAAAATTCGTTGCAATGAAAAACTTGAAATATCTCCGAACTTTAGCTTTTGGGCTAACCATCCTAACAATGACATTGATTTATGGGTGTTATGGAAGTATCTCTGGAAGTGGTCCAATTATCTCAAAAAGTAAAAGTGTTGGTCAGTTTACAGAAATAACATTAGACATCCCTGCAAAGATTACCTTGGTAATTGCAGATTCTGCAGGCTGTGGAATAACTGCTCAACAAAACATTATTGACAATATAGAATTCAAACTTAATGGTGATAAATTACGTATTACCTCTAAACATAATTTCCGTACTGATAAAGCTGTTGAAATTACACTTGCAACCTCAACTTTAGAACAGATTAGAGTTAATGGATCTGGAGATATATCAGTATTAAATCCCATTAAAGGATCAAGCCTCGATTTAGCAATAAATGGTTCTGGAAATATTTCTGTGAATGCATTTGTGGATGAAATTGTTTCAAAAATTAATGGTTCAGGGGATATCATTGTTGGAGGGAAAGCAGCAACTCATAGAATTGACCTTAATGGATCAGGAAATCTTAAAGGATATGGACTAATTGTTGAAAAATGCGATGTAAATATTAAAGGTTCAGGCGATGCGGAATTAAATGCAAGTTCAAATCTTGATGCCGAATTAATTGGAAGTGGAAATGTATCTTATAAAGGATCTCCAGCAATAAAATCAAATATTACGGGTAGTGGAACCCTAACAAAAATAAATTAAAAAAAACTAATATGTTTATCAAAAAACATCTCTTTACATTACTATGTATTGTATTATCTTATTCTTTATCTGCACAAGAAAAGGCAAAAGATAAAGTTACCATCTTGAATGACACCGTTTATAAAAATGGTGCTCCTCAATTTGTTATAAAAACACGATCATCAGAAAAAAATCCAAACTTATCACTATTTACACTAGTTTCATTTGATAAGAAAGTACAGGCTATGCTTACCTTTAGACTGATAGATGACACTACTCGTTTCATGGGACGATTCCCTATTGCGGGAGTAACTTACAATTGTTTATATCCAAAACTTGATATTTTAACGTTGATGGAAAGTTATGTTAACAATAAAATAATGGTAGAAGGTGTAGCAACAAAAGAAGGTTTAGAAAAATACACAAAAGAACGTGGATTAACACTTGCGCCAATAGTTACTAGATCAGTAAGTAAACCTGGTCAAGATCCAAAACGTGATAGTTTAATGATGGCTCGTTCAAAAGAACGACTTGAAAAACAATTTAAATTTAACTTACTTAATAAAAGTAAAAGTGAAGTAATGATTTTCTTAGGTGACACCACTGCGTCGCCTAATAGAAGTAAAAATCCAAAAGAATTACCATTCCGCCAAGGACGTTATGAAATAGTAAAAGGAATGGAGACAAAAGAACTAATTGGTTTTGATGGCGAATATGTTTGCATATCGGATAGTCTTCATAAAATTATTGATTTACGATTATTAAAGAAAGATTTAAAAACGCTTACTGTAAAAAGCAGTGCTAAAAAATTCGATTAACAGCTTCTATGAAATTGCTGTTTTTAACTTCTAGATTTCCATTTCCACTTGAGAAGGGTGATAAGTTGCGTGCTTTTCATTTAATAAAAACCTTAAGTACACAAGCTGAAATTTATTTGTTTGCTATTAACAATCATGAACCTGAAGAGGAATGGTTAAATGAACTACGGCCATATTGTAAAGAAATTGGAACTGCCGTAATCAATAAAAAAGAATCACTTATTTCTATGTCGAAGATTCTTACAAAAACTGGAATGCCTTTTCAGGTAGCCTATTTTTGGAACGAAGATGTAATGGAACAACTCACCACATTTTCTCAAATCCATCAGCCTGATGCTGTTTTTTGCCATTTAATTCGAATGTCGGAATATGCAAAGAATTTAAATATTCATCCTTCCATTCTTGATTATATGGATACCTTTTCGATGGGGATGAAACGCATGATTTCTACTGCTGAATTCTATTTAAAATTACCAATACGCCTTGAAGAAAAACGATTAGCCAAGTATGAAAATGATTGCTTTCAATATTTTGATCATCATCTAATTATTTCAAAGCAAGATAGAGATTGTATACCACATCCTGATTTTAAAAGTATTGAAGTGGTAGCTAATGGAGTTGATTTTGAATATTACCAGCCTATACAATCAGCTAAAAAATATGATTTACTATTTATAGGCAATATGTCATATAAGCCGAATATTGATAGTGTTAAATATGCTGTTGAGAAAATTTTACCTGAACTACACAAACTAAACCCAACGGCATCATTAATGATTGCAGGAGCGAATCCAACTGCTGCCGTTAAGGACTTAAAAAATAAATTTGTTGAAGTAAGTGGATGGGTTGAAGACCCTCGGGAATTAATAAGCGCATCTAAAATTATGATTGCACCGATGCTTATTAGTATAGGATTGCAAAATAAAATACTTCAAGCAATGGCCATGAAGTTACCCTGCGTAATTTCCAGACTTGCAAACAATGCAATAGGTGCGCCAGAGAATGAATGTGTACTTGTTGCAGACAATCCGTTAGAGTACGCATCAAAAATAAATTTATTGTTAAGCGACCCATCACTTGGTGAGCGAATTGCGGAGAATGCTTATAAATTTGTTACAGAAAATTTTAATTGGAAAAAAAACACAGAAAATATTATTCCATTTTACGAAAAGGAAATCGAAAAAATAAATAGTGAAATTCATTAGCCTAATTTTATTAAAAAATTCAGTATAATAAAAAAAATCTATTCAGGATTATTCTTTAAAAGTAAAATCTCCTTTTCAAATTCTAAAACAATTCCAGTAATAATTTTTTGCAAACTCTCAATATCATCTTCTAGTTGGACTGTGGTACGTTTTCTTTCTCGATAATCTTCAATATTACGAATAACCTCCTTTAAAATTACGATTCCTACTCCATTTAATGTTGGTTTTATTTTATGTGCAAGAGAACTTATTGCATCCATTTCACCCATCTTAAAATGATCAACCATTTTGGCAATAGTTGGAGGAATAGTTTCTATAAATAACATTAACATCTTACGCATGAACTCCGGATTATCTCTTGCATCTTTACGAAGAAAGGATAGATTGTAGAGATTTTCATTTGCAGCATAAGGACGTTTACGTGCAGGGTATTTTTGTTGCCTTAAAGCAGAATCAATTTTTTCCTTATCTTTAAGATGTGTTACAATTTTCTTTAATAATGCTTCTTCTTTAAATGGTTTTAACAGGCAATCATTCATTCCTCCAGAAATATATTTTTTTTGAATTTGGCGATTTGTATTTGCTGTTAAGGCTATGATTGGAGTTTGTTTTTTATCACTCATTTTACGAATTAAATGTGTTGCTTCAACACCATTCATTTCAGGCATTTGAATATCCATTAAAATAATATCATACTCATTACGCTTGGCAAATTCTACTGCTTCTAGTCCATTAGAGGCCACATCAATTTTAAAGCCCCAATCCTGCAACATCGCTTCAGTAATAAATTGGTTTACGCGATTATCCTCTGCTAACAAAACTCGCAATGCACCAAGTTGACCTGGTACAAATCTTGGAATTGAATCCAAAGCTTCAATATCCTTTGCTTTTTTATAAGGAATTGTAAAGTAAAAAGTACTTCCTAATCCTGGTGTACTTTCAACCCAAATTGTACCCCCTTGTTTTTCAATAAGACTTTTAGTTATTGTAAGCCCCAACCCCGTTCCTTCTTTAGCTCCTGATTTTCCTCTTTGAAGTTGAGTGAATTTTTCAAAAATTAATTCTTGTTCCTTTTCTTCAATACCAATTCCAGAATCCTTTACAGCAAATTCAATAATTAATTTATCATTCGTTTCTTCGATTACTCTATGCGTAATTATAATTTCTCCCTGTTCAGTAAATTTAATTGCATTACTTATTAGGTTTAGCAAAATTTGGTTCAATCGAAGCGAATCCCCTAAAACTAAAGGAATAGTAGCACTATCAATAATATGACGAATAAATAAATCCTTTTCTTCTGCCTTATACAGCTGTGTTTTAACAACTGTATCTACTACGCTCACAGCATCAAAAACATTTTTTTCAAAAGTTAAACTTCCCGAATCTATTTTTGCAGTATCTAGAATATCATTAATTATAATAAGAAGGTTATCAGCAGTTTTAGATAGTATTTCAATATAATTTCTTTGTATTGTTGACAATTCTGTTTTTTGAAGTAACCTTGCCATTCCTAAAACGCCATTAATCGGTGTACGCAACTCATGGGTAACATTTGCAAGAAAATACTCTTTTGTTCGTAATGAATCTTCAGCTTTTAAATTTGCTTGTATTAATTCTTGTTCGAATTTTTTCATTTCAGTAATGTCCAAAATAGTACCGAACAACCTTGTACTCTTACCATTCTCATCCTTACCTACTTTTCCACGTGCATTTACATACTTTGAACTATTTCCATTTACATGTATCTTATATTCCACATCAAATGGAATTTCCTCTTTAGCTGAATTGGTAACAATTGAGATAATTCTTTCTCGATCACTTTCGTCAATAGTTTTGTAAAACTCTTTTAGGGTTGGCGCTTGTTTTGAAGAATCTAATTCCCAAATTTTAAGTGTTCCCATCGACCATTCCATTAATCCTGAATTAAGATCAATTTGCCAAGAACCAAAGCGTGCCATCTCTTGAGCTTCAAGCAATCGTTGTTCGCTTAATTTAAGTCGCTCTTCATTTCTTCTACGCTCAGTTATATCCAAAACAGATCCATATACCCTAACAGGCAAATTTGTAACATCAAGTTCAACTACTGCTCTAGAAGACATTACCTTAGTTGCGCCTCTATTTGTAGTAATTCTGTATTCAATCGAATTTTCTTTTCCTGAAGAAAGCGCTTCCTTCATAAATTCCTCCATTCTTGGGCGATATTCAGTATGAACGGTTAAAAGAAATTCAGCGAAAGAAGGGACAGGTTGGTTTTCATCTAAATCCCATAATTTATAGTGCCCTGCCGACCAAATATTAATTCCTCTTTTTAAATCATATTCCCAACTTCCTAATTTTGCTAAATCTTGAGCCTCTAATAATCGTTGTTCATTTTGTAAAAGAGTCTTTTCAATTTGAATCCTTTCTGTAACATCGGCAATACTTCCTACTATTTTTATACATTGGTTATTCTCGTTAAATATCGGCTTATTAAGAATTTTTAAATGTTTTACTTCTCCATCATTACAAACAATTCTATAATTGTATTCGTATGGTTCAACTTTATGTGACAAAACTTCCATCATTTTGAGCAAAGTGTCCTTATCATCTTTATGTACATATTTTAAAAACTCATCGAAGGCAGGCACACCAAAACTTGGATCTCGTTTAAATATTTTAAAAACAGGTGGCGACCATAAAATTTCTCCACTTAAAATGTCGTAGCTAAAACTACCCATTGAAGCTAGTTCTTGAATTTCATTTAGCCGATTTTCATTTTCCTTTAGTAAATTTTTTATATTAATCTCTTCCGTAATATCCCTAACAACACCAAACAACTTAAATACATTCCCTTCCTTATTAAAAATTGGTTTTGTAATACTATCTAAATATTTTACTCCAGTTGAAAGCATTAACCTAAGTTCAATTCTAAATTCATTCCCTGAAACTTTAATTTCAGCTATTCCAGTTCTTAATTTAACTGCATCTTCGGGATGTATCACTAAATAACTTTCGTCGATAGTTGGTAATCCTAGTTCTTCATCGCGCTCCCATATAACATACATACCAGGCGACCAATAAATTTCTCCTGACTCGTAATCAATTTCCCAATTTCCTGATTTTGTAATTTCTTCACCAGCAATTAATCTCAAATTGTTTTCTCGTTCCCTTTCAGCAACCAACCATTTCTCAGTAATATCAGTAGAAATTCCTAACACTTTTACAGTTCCATTTGAATCAATACTGATTCCGAGGCGGAGAATGAAC
>JANPGA010000323.1:0-14205 GCA_031423735.1 Bacteroidota bacterium
AGCCCTTTCAGGTATTAGGATATCCAAGCAATAAAATGGGTAATTATTTATTTAAACCTAAAACAATTATTGGGATGGCACTTAATCCTCCTTATGAAGGGATTGATTGTTCTGGAATTAATTTAGAGGTCATCGGTCAACAAGTATCAACCAATATTAATCTTAGTTACTTAATTGAAATGTATAATGGGTTTCCTGATAAAAACGAATTTTTTAATGATTTTTTTGAAAAATTGGCAGGAACAGATAAGTTACGTCAGCAAATTATTTTAAATGTTTCTGAAAAGGAGATTCGGAATTCTTGGGAGTCGGATATTTTATTGTTTAAAAAAATAAGGAAGAAATATTTATTGTATAAAGATTTTGAATAAAAAAAAGCCTCTTTTGGAGGCCTTTTTTTTATTCAAAAAAATTGTTATTCAACAGCAAACCTAAATCTACTTGTTGCAGTACCTTTTTGTACGATAAGAATATAAATTCCTTTAGCAAAATTATTCACTGCTACATCACCTGAGTTATCCCCTGACTCGGCACTGCGAATTTCTTGCAATAACTCTCTGCCTGACAAATCTGAAACTTTAACTACGTAATCACTATTTTCTGAAGTATTAAAAGTATAAAACAATCTATCATTTGTTGGATTCGGATATCCAATTAACTGTAATGGATTACCGTCAATAACTCGTGCATTTATATTACTTGTAGTTACCGTAATTGAATTCGACCAAGGTCCATAAATTCCTGTAGTGCAAATACCTCTAACTTCAACTAAATATTTGGTATCTAATTTTAAGTTTTTCACAATATATTGCCCATTTGATGGATTAAAGTTAAGATTAGTTACTTGTATTTTTCCAGTTAAAACTTCGGTAAGTTTAATTCTTACACTATTCATTGGAGTAGTATTAGTCCATTTTAAACTAATTGCCGATGGATAGCTTTCTAATAATGTTAAAGTTCCTAAGTCACCACAATAATCTAATGTTGTGAATAGAGAGGTTAATGAATATGGAGAAGTATATCCTTTACAAGTTGTTTGTACTTGCCACTCATATGTTTTATTAGATTGTAGATTCGCTAATGAGGTTCCAGTAGCATAGTTGTTTCCTATGAGTTTTATTGATATCCAAGTCGTATTTCCTACTGGACGATATCTTACTTGATATGAATCTGCAATGGTAGAATACCAAACTAAATCAGCTCGTTTGATTTTTACATTTACTGCACGTAAATGTTCAGGAACTGAACCACAACTTAATGGATTGCTTAATGTTTTAAAGCTACTTGTTGAACTTTGGAAAACTCCTGATGTACAAACAGATTTAACATTCCAATTGTATGTTGTTCCAGGAGTTAAGTTAGGTAAAACGAGAGATTTCAATGAACCCGAAATTGTTACTTCAGTAGATATTATTGATCCTGTTTCCCAGTATTTAACTTTAAATAATTCAGCAGTAATCCCTGGATTCCACCCTAAGTTAGCAGAAGTGTCGCTTAAGTTAAATGCTGTTAACATATCTGGCATTGTACAATTTTGCGCTAACACAGAATTTACTTTCATGTATTGTGGATTAGAAGGACATCCAAATGCGTTTGTTGTTTTTACTGATAAACTAGAAGCAGAAGTAATATTGACACTTGAGGTAGTTTGGCCATTCGACCATAAATAAGTTACTGCCGAAGGTTCAAATGCTGTTAATTGAAAAGCTGTATTTGGTATATATGTTATTCGTATTTCTGGTGTAATTGGATTTGGATTCACTTTTACTTCTATGGAATCTCTACCTACAACTTGTCCATTTTGATCTAATGAATAAACATAATACATTCCTTCTTTGGTAGCATTAATAGAATTTGACATTGAACCGCCAGGAGACCATAGATAATTGTTTGTTCCTCCAATAACGTTTAAGCTAACAGATCCACCATCACAAAAAGTAGTAGGACCCGCTGGCTGAATACTAAGACTTGACGTGTTAGTATTTGGCGAGATAATAATATTATTTGATTGAGCTGTACAATTATTTGTATTTGTTGCAATCACACTATATGTTCCTGCAGAAGTCACATTAATTGATGATGTAGTCATTCCTCCAGGAGACCAGAGATATGTGGTTCCACCATTTGCAGAAAGCGTTGTCGTTTGTCCTGTAGTTAATGTTGTTGGACCAGAAACAGAAACGGTTACAGTTGGTAAAGGATTACTTTGAACATTAAGTACATTAGTTACAGCAGTACATCCGTTTGAATTCGTAGCAATTACTGAATAGTTTCCGGATTGAGATACAATTGTTGATGAACTAGTTGCTCCATTTGACCAAAGATAGCTTGTTCCGCCTGTCGCATTTAATTGAACATTACCACCAGCACAAAAACTTAAAGGACCATTGGAAGTGATATTTGACGTTGGCAGTGCATTAACCACGACAGCTATTGGCGTTGATGTTGAGGAACAAGTACTAGAACTACTTACTGTAACTCCAAATGATCCTGAAGTATTTACAGTAACTTGTTGTGTTGTTGCACCATTAGTCCAAACATAATTATAACCTGAAGGGGCAGATAATACTACAGAACCTCCTTGGCAAAAACTAGTATTTCCATTTGTTGTGATAATGGCATTTGGAACTGATGTTACATTAACGGTTTGTATATTTGAAGTAGCACTACATCCATTTGAATTTGTTGCAATAACTGAATAAGATCCAGATTGGTTGACATTAATTGCTGTAACAGTAGAACCATTTGACCAAACATAATTAGTTCCACCAGTTGCGCTTAATTGAACACTTCCACCAGTACAAAAGCTTAATGGACCACTCGCTGAAATGTTTGCTGCTGGCAACCCATTAACCGTTACAATCATTGTCGTTGAGATTGCCGAACATGATCCAGAACTAACTGTTGCTACGTATGAACCTGATGTATTAACAGTTATTTGTTGAGTTGTTTTTCCATTTGACCAAACATAACTGTATCCAGATGGTGCTGATAATACCACAGAACCTCCTTGGCAAAAACTTGTATTGCCATTGGCAGTGATATTTGTACTTGGAGATGGATTTACTGTAACTGATTGAGCATTTGATACAGCAGAACATCCACTGGAATTTGTAACAGTAACTATATAACTTGAAGTTGTAGTAGCATTTATTGATTGAGTAGTTGCACCATTTGACCATAAGTAGGAGCTTGATACAGATGCTGATAAATTAACATTTTGGCCAGAGCATAATGTTGTTGCACCCGATGGTGTTATTGTTGAAGCTGGTTTCGCTTGTACGGATACATTTACTGGGTTTGAAACAGAGGCGCATCCAGTTCCATTATTAATTGCCACCGAATAATTTCCGGCAGTACTTACAGTAATAGATTGGGTTGTTTGACCACTTGACCAAACATAAGAATTTCCAGTTGATGCTGTAATTGTTACATTTCCTCCTTGACAAAAATTAGTAGGCCCTGATAAGGTAACATTTGCAACAGATGAACCACAAACAGCTTGGTTTGAATTCAAATTGATCGATGGATCAATTGTTAAAAACATTCTATCAATTTCAATTGATGACCCATTAGGGGTTACCATCAATGTGTATTCTTGAGGGCTTAAACTTGAAAAGTTTATTGCAGAGTTTGAACAAGCATCAACACTATACCAGTTCCAAGATGTGTCGGAAATGCAACCAATGCTTTTTGGATTTTGATTGTTTAAACTTACTGAAATTCCTGAAGGTACACCACCATTATTTCTAGCGCGAACCCAGAAATAATAGTTTGAAGTACTTCTTGGGGTAAAATTATATTCTAAAGTTGGGTTAGTAGTTGCCGAAGTTGTACGAGAAACATAGCTTGTTGAATTTCTAAAATCTCCAGCAACAGTAGAAGGTGCACGCACTGTTTTGATTTGTGCCAATGGCGTTGTATTATCAAACAATTCCGCTTCAATATTAAAATCCTTTGACCAACGAGAAGGGTGTGAAGATTCATGCCATCCATCCAATTGATAAAACAATGGATTTGCAGGATTGGTATTGTCATAAATAAAAGTACTTCCTTGTCTGCGAATTTTGAATTTTAATTGTTGTCCTTTTAATGTAATTAACACATCACCTTCAATCTCGGAATTTCCCATCATGTTTGAGTTCGGTTGTATCGTCCCTGTGATAGCATATACTTCTTTTGTATCACTTTTTCTGATAACAACCATTTTTCTAAGATCGCCGGTGTTAAAAGTGTATGAAGGTCGACCAGAGCTGCTTGTAGTGTAAGTCGAAGAATCACCTGTAATTAAGGAACCATTTCTTAAGATATCTTCATATCTACTAGTAGTTGCTTGAGCATATGAAGGCATTACAGCTTGCCATGCATATCCTGCTGGATTTGCCGGTGGAGGGTTTGGCGCGTTATATGATCCTGCTTCATTAAAGTAACCTGTATAATAAAATTCAGCACCAGTCATTCCAAGTAATTTTAATAAACCTAACCATTGACCAGGACGGATATTGTTTTCTTCATTAAGATCCCAGCCTGCCGCGATAAAGGGTGAATACAATTTATCATTTTGTAATATTTCATAATATCTTCCTTCAGCAATGTGAAGCCAACCATTCCAGGCACTAACCCCATTATACCAGTTTGAAGCCCAACGTGGATAAAAATCTGGTGTAGCATACATCATCCCATTAATTGGTTTATTAATATTTCTCGTTTCACTATATTTAATTCTAGAAGTTGCACCACTAATTTGGTACTCTGTATATTTAGTGTTTTGCAATCCTGGTAAATGAATAAATTGTTCTCTATAAGCTAAAGATGTTTTTAGTTTTCTATTTCCTAAGTAGGTATCCCAGTCGTAAGTTGTCGTGTTTTTATCATTTACTACCGAAGGATCTTTTTGCATGCATGAAATTTCTGGCTTAGGAATAACTTCTCCGTTTTCACAAAGAAAATCTAATGGGCGAGTTAATGAGCCTAATAATTTAGTTAGTAAATAATTTTGTGTAAGACCATCTTTATAAAATGAGTCAACAGGAGCTGAAGGGCTCCAATATTTATTATTAGAAGTGTTACCATTTAAATCTAAATATTGATTACTATTATTTTTTAAATAATGTTTGTCTGGTAAATTTTTATTTGAAATGTAACCGGAATTTGATGAAAAACCAGCTACTTGCGGGTTAATTTGAGCCCAGAAGCTAATTGCTGATGTTTTCCATTGTGGATTTTGGTTTGCTAACTGAACCCAAGCTCCTTGAAAGGTAGAGGTGCTTGGATATTGAGTATAACTGCAAGTGTTTGAAGCAACAAGAACTGAGTAATTAAAATTCTTTGCTAATTCAGTTTGAATCGCAACTGTATTATTTACTGCTTGAGTTGTAGAAACTCCAGGTTGGTAGGCGGAGCCAAAATATTCCATTCCTATCCAGTCAAAGTTTGGTAAAAGAGTATGGCCTTTTTTATAACGAGGGGTTGGGTAATTCTTAAGTTGATCAATCGCTGAAATCGATGGTGTTGGGTGACCAACTGGATAGTCATTTAAATCAATTCCAGCGGTAATTGGTGATGGAGTAGGTACTGTTAGTGTGGTATTATTAAATGAATAATGTTTTCCTTGCTGAAACTCAGTATAGTGTTTATAAATGATATTCCCTGGAAGGTCGATATTATATAGTGCTAATTCATCTATATCTCCGTTCATTCTATCGCTAGAAGAAACAGAACTTAAATCCAAAATGTTGTTGTAAATATTTGAAGTGTTTGGATTAAATCTTCCAGGGGCAGTAGTAGTAGCAAATCCATTTGGTAATTGCCCATCGATCCATACTTCTTTCACTCCAGTTTTTGCATTGTATTTAAACACCATTTGATGAAAATTTCCATCTACATAATATCCAAAGGAACCTCTACCAACACCTTCTAAAGAAATTTTCTGGTCATTGTAAATTGTTGCCCCACTTGAAGATTGTGCGTATGTAACAAACTCAATAAGTGGATAGTTCATTTTGATATAAACAGCATTGTCTCTTCTTGTAATAAAAGTACAAGTGTTGAAATCATGAGATGGTTTAAATAAAAATTCAATTGTAACAACAGTATCTAATGCCAAAGTGCCAGATACAATAATATCCTTTCCACCAGCTCCTAGAGTTAAAGATTTCCCAACAGCGCTTGGAGAAATGGAGTATGCGCTTTGATAGTAAGCAGTGTTTAAAGTGGATGCTGATAATGAATCTTTCAATGGATCAATCCCATCAAAAGTGAAATAATGAAATGGAGTATATTGTGCTTTGCAATTTACTGTAGTCATTGAAATAATTAATGATAACAGAAATGATCGCCAAAACATTTTAGCAATTACCTCATTTGTTGTTTGTGTAAATCCTTTTTTCATGTTCAC
Organism: Bacteroidota bacterium; assembly: GCA_031423735.1. Taxonomy (GTDB): domain Bacteria; phylum Bacteroidota; class Bacteroidia; order AKYH767-A; family OLB10; genus JANXSD01. The sequence continues at coordinate 6,398 of JANPGA010000323.1, forward strand.
CTTTTTTTAGTTTGGCACAACCTTTGCGTTTGTTGTTAGCTTTTCGGTTGTTTAACACATGCAATATATATTGGGTGAACATTTGGAATGATACAGAAATCAGTCGTTTCTTGTTTTGTAAGATTTTTTATAAAAAGTAGAGGTAAACTCCATGCAAAAGCTCGTCGGTTCGACGTAAAAATAAAATTGTCGAAATTTTTAAACAGTTTAAAAAGTTTTATTTGGCTGTAACAATTTTGTTATGTTTTCAATTTTTTATAAAAAATCAATTCTAAAAACAGGTTGAACAATTTGTATTACAGTTAAAAAAAAAGAGATGGAAAAAATTTCCATCTCTTTTTTTGTTTTTTATTAATTTAATTTTTATTTGGTAGTCATGATTTTAATTCTTTGCGATGCAGTTGGGGTAATTATCTCTGCTATATAAATGCCATTTGCTAAATTAGTAGATGAATAATCAATTTTAGTTTCTCCTGAATCAATATGTGATTTGTTTAATAAAACATCAATTAATCGCCCAGATAAATCTAAAATTCTTACTGTAACTTCACTTGGAGAGGATAATTCAAAACTTAATGTTGTGACATCATTGAACGGATTTGGAGCTGCAGTTAAATTTAATTTAGAATTTTCTTCATCAATATTTACACCTTCTCTACAAGGTATGGTAACGGAATATCTATTTGAGAAAACTCCGCAACCACCTAGTTGAACCCTTACTAAATAGGTCCCTGCAGTAGTTGCTGTATAACTTGAACTTGAAACTCCCGTTAGAGTTGCATTGTTTTTATACCAAACATATCCTATTAATGGGGTTGCACTATTTACACTAAAGGTTACACTTCCTCCAGCGCAAAATGATAATGGTCCACTTATTCCCATTGTAAAACTTGCCACTGGACTTACAACTAATGTACTTGCTGGAGAAACAGACGAACATCCACCTGATTGTGATACAGTCACAGAATAATTTCCAGATGTTGATGCAATTATTGAAGAGGTGGTTGCACCATTTGACCAAAGATATGAAGTACCAGTACTTGCCGTAAAAGTAGTATTGCCTCCCTGGCAAATATTAACTGATCCAGATGGAGAAACTGTTGCAGGAACAGCCGATCCAGAACTTGCATTTACAATAGTTGCAGGAGATGTATTATTACAGCCACCAGATTGAGTTACTTTAACAGTATAATTCCCAGAAGTACTTACAATAATAGAAGATGTTGTTGCTCCATTAGACCAAAGATAAGTAAGGCCACTGTTTGCAGTTAATGTTACATTTCCCCCTCCGCAGAAGGATGTAGGTCCGTTAGCAGTGATTGTTGCAATTGGATTTACAATCGAATTTACATTCGTTGATGGTGAAACAGAACTACATCCATTAGATTGTTTTATTGTAACATTATAATTGCCTGAATTTTGTGCTGATATTGAAGCAGTAGTTGCACCATTAGACCATAAATAAGAACTTCCAGTACTTGCAGTTAAGGTAACACTGTTCCCTGTACAGAATGTTGTAGCGCCACTAGCCGTAATTGTTGCAGGAATTGTTGGATTAGATACAACCGAAGTAATACTTGAAGTTGATGTACATCCGCCAGATTGAGTTACTCTAACAGTGTAAGATCCAGAACTTGAAACTAAGATTGAAGAAGTTGTTGAGCCATTTGACCATAAGTAAGCTATTCCTGTACTTGAGCTTAATGTAACATTCCCTCCTTGACAGAAAGAGGTAGGTCCGTTTGCTGTGATTGTTGCCGGAATAGAATTGCTTGCCGTAACTGCAACTGAACTAGATTGGGCAGTACATCCATTATTACCTGTTACAGTTACATTATAACTACCAGTAGTAGTTGCCGTGATTGCAGAAGTAGTAGCTCCAGTTGACCATTGGAAAGTAGAAGAGGTGGCAGTTGCAGTTAGAGTAACTGAACCTCCTTGGCAAAAAGTTGTAGGCCCAGATGCTGTTACTGTTGAAGAAGGCAATGAATTTACTGTTATTACTGAATTTGATGAAGAAGATGAGCATCCACTTGCTTGAGTAATTGTTACATTATATGTTCCTCCAGAATTTAATACAACTGAAGAAGTGGTAGCGCCATTTGACCAAAGATATGTGCTTCCACTACTTGCAAATAAAGTAACATTTCCTCCACTACAAAAAGTAGTAGATCCACTTGAGGTAACAACAGCTGGAACAGAATTGCTTACAGTAACTGCAACAATTGATGAGGTAGAACTACATCCAGAAGACTGAGTAACTGAAACATTATAGTTACCAGATGCTGCAACAGAAATAGTGGCAGTAGTAGCCCCATTAGACCATAAATAAGAAGTGCCAGTATTTGCTGTTAAATTTACCTTTCCTCCTTGACAAAAACTTGTAGGTCCACTAGCTGAAATTGTAGAAACCACAGCTGCTGTACTTGTAACATTAAGTGCGGAAGAAACGGAAGTACAACCATTCGATCCAGTAATCGTTACTACATAATTTCCAGATGTATTTGCATTAATAGTTGCAGTAGTAGCACCAGTTGACCATTTATAGGTAGATGAAAGAGCAGTGGCAGTTAAATTAACAGAACCACCTTGGCAGAAGCTTAGTGCTCCAGAGGCAGTTACTGCATTGGATGGAATAGAATTTACAGTGATAACACTAAAGCCCGATACAGAAGAACAACCTCCTGCTTGAGTTATTGTTACATTATAACTCCCTGCGGTTCCAGTTGAAATAGACGATGTTGTTGCACCGTTTGACCATTTGTAAGCACTTCCTGAACTTGCAGTAAGTGAAACTAAATTTCCTTGACAAAAAGTAGTAGCTCCACTTGCAGTTATTGATGCGGGTATTGAGTTACTCGCTGTTATTGCCATAGCTGATGAAGTGGTACTGCAACCGCCAGATTGTGTTACAGAAACGGTATAATTTCCTGTGGTAGTTACATTAATAGTTGCAGTAGTGGCTCCCGTAGACCACTTGTAGGCGATTCCTGTATTTGCAGTTAGGTTAACATTTCCACCTTGGCAAAATGTGGTAGAACCACTCGGAGTAATTATTGAAGGAATTGTATTATTTGAAATTACACTTATTGCGGAGCTTATTGCACTGCAACCATTACTACTTGTAACGGTCAACGTATAGGATCCAGATGTAGAAACATTTATTGAGGATGTGGTTGCACCATTAGACCATAAAAAGGAACTACTTGTTGCAGCAGAGGTAAGAGTTACAGAACCACCTTGGCAAAAAGTTGTCGGCCCTGACGCATTTACTGTTGTTGAAGGTAAGCTATTAACGACAACAATAGTTGGTGTAGATATAGAACTTCCATTTGTGTTTGTTACAGAAACCGTATAGTTTCCTGAAGAGGTAGCATTTATAAATTGAGTAGTTGCTCCAGTTGACCATAGGTAAGACGTTCCAGAGTTCGCTGTAAGTTGTACAGAGTTACCTTGGCAAAACGTTATTGAACCTGCTGCAGTAATAGTTGCAGTTGGAGGTGCAGTTGCATTACAAGCAGGTGCAAAAGTGGTATAGTAACTTCCTGATTGAGGTGTAATTGTTATTTGATCAATTTCTAATGTATTGGAGGTTGCAGTTAAAGCAAGTTTGTGATTCTGTAGGCTAAGGTTAGAATAAGAAATAGGTAAACTATTAGCTGTATTAAAACAATACCATGTCCAAGTTGAACCTTTAACGCAAGATACACTATGGCTGATTGTTCCATCAAGTAACAAGGTAAAGCCTGTATTACTAGCGTCTCTAGATCTTGCGCGTACCCATACATAATAATTTGAACTAGCTGTACCTCTTGGAGTAAAATTAAATTCAGCGGTTGTTGCTGTGTTAAATGTGATATATGAAGTAAAGTTTGTAAAATCTCCTTTTTTAGCTCCTACAGGAACTTCTGTTTTTATTACAACATTTGAATTTGAGTTGTCAAAAAGTTCAGCTTCCAATTTAAAGGTTTTATCCCAGAAATATGGATGTGATGTTTCATGCCACTCATCTAATTGATAAAAAACAGGAGCTGTAGTTACTGTGTTATCAAAAATATAAGTACTTCCTTGGCGACGAATATTAAAAATTAATTGGTTACCATCAATATTAACAGTTGCGGATGAAGCTACTTCTGCATTGCCTTGTTGATTTGATATTGGTTGAATGGTGCCAGTAATTGCGTATTTGTTTAGTGTATTATGTTTTCTAGCTACAACTAATTTACGAGGATCACCAGCATAAAAAGAATATCCAGGTTGGTTGTTAATTCCAGCTACATCACCATTCATTAAACTTCCATTTCTAAATAAATCTTCATATCTACTAGAAATCGCTTGCGCGTATCCTGGCATTGCCATTTCCCAAACATAATTCATTGGATTTTGGTATGGTTGAGACGTAACAAAATATCCAGTATTGAAATATTCGGCTCCTGACATAGAAACAGCTTTTAGGAATCCTAGCCATTGTGCAGGACGAACATTATCCTCTTCATTGCTGCTCCATCCGGCAGAAACTGTAGGTCCAAAAAGTTTATCACCTAATGCTAATTCCGAAAAGCGTGAATCAACAAGAAACTGCCATCCATGAGCATCTCCCGACCATGTTTTCCAATTCCAAGGCCATTTCATATAGATATCTCCTGCTGAATAATATTGTGAATTTACTTGAGTCTCTAACGTTCTTGTTTCAGCGTAATCCCAACTATATTGAGGATGACCATTAATTTGGTAATAAATTAATCGAGTACTTGAAAGTGCAGGTAAAGTTTTGAATTCATTTACATAAGCTGATGAAAGGCGATTCATTGCTCTTCCTTTATATTTAAACCAGCTTGTTAATCCCGATGCATTATAAGCAGCAACAACTGTTGGGTCGCTGTTGAGTCCTTGTTCCCAACGAGGAACGGCTTCACCATTTTCGAAGATTACATCTAAAGGTCGAGTAAGTTTTTTTGTTAACTGATCAAGATAATAACGTTGAGTTTGTCCATCTAATTTAATAGAATCAAGTGGCGCTTCTGGGCTTGTAATTTTATAAGAAGAAATAACATTACCATAATAATCTATGTATTGACCAGCTGAATTTTTTAAGTAAGAATTGCTTGGCATACAGCTACAAGAAATGTATGGCTCATAGGAAGTTTTTCCTGCATCTTTAGGTCTTAATTGAGGCCAATATGAATTAACGGAAGTTTTCCATGAAGGATTTTGATTTGCATACTTTATCCAGGCACCTGCAAAAGACCCAGTATCACCAAAGGCGGAAACGGAACCTGAGTTATTTGATAGTTGCAAAGCATAGTTAAAGTTTGTTACTAATTCTTTTTGCACATCCTTACTTCTGCTTACTAATTGAGCATTTGAATAGGAAGAAGAAAGCCAACCAGCAATATGAGCAGGATTAAAAACTTGAATGTTTGGGAATAGCGTATTGCCAGTTTTGTATCTAGCAGTAGGAAAGGTTTGCAATTGAACTAAAGCATCAATATTAGCATTTGGATGTGCGGGTGCATATTCAGTAATATCAATTGAACCTATAATTGGGCTCGCTGCAGGTGGAGTTACAGTTGAATTTGCAAAAGTATAATGATTGTTTTGTAAAACATCGTTATAATGTTTATATATCATTGTACTTGGTAAAGCATAAGAATAAGTGGCAAATTCATCAAGATCACCTTTAAAACAATAATAAGATGACATTGTATTTAAGTCGCAAATATTGTCGCTTATATTAGTCGTATTTAAAGGCATTTTTCCTGCTGGTATAGTTCTGCTAAATCCGGCAGGTAATTGCCCATCAACCCAAACTTCTTTTACTCCTGTTTTCGCATTATATCGAAAAACAATATGGTGAAATTTGTTATCATTATAATACCCATAAGAACCTCTTCCAATTCCATTTAAAGTAATTTCAAAATTGTCGGTAGAAACATTACTGCTACCAGTTGGAATTACTTTCGTTGTAAAAAGAAGAGTTGGATATCCTACTCTAATATTAACTGCTCCGTCTCTTCTGCCAAAAACTTGCATTGTTTCATTTGGATTTGCTCCAAATCGTGCTAGAAATTCAATGGTTACTCCAGAATCTAACGGAAGTGAGGCGCAAGCAATAATTAACTTTTCTGTGCCTACAAAAGCCAAGGATTTCCCTACACCTGTGGTTCCTGGATTGTTTCCAATCGCGTAATTCGATCCATAATATTGTGGATTTAAAAGATTCCTTGTCATTGAATCAATCAAGGCGTTGGAGCCATCGAAGGTGAAATAATTGGTAGGTAACCAGTTTTGGCAATTTGCATTGTAACTGCTATTAATTATCAAAAGAAGTCCGAAAATTCTGATAATTAAATTCCTGGTTAATGGGAAGTGATTACTTTTCATTTGGTTTTTTGGTTTGATTTTTAGCTAAAAACGCCTTTATCCTAAAAAAGGAAGTTTTTATCTAAAGGTTTAATAAATGAGTTTTATTGGTGGACTTCTCAAATGTAGAAGGAAAAATTCATCTTAAACTAAAAAGAAACAGGTTATTATATAACACATTGAAAACCAATATAAAAATTTATCACTAATCCATTAAAATGACTATTTAGCCAACATTAATAGACCATTCACCACATTTTAGCACTCATTCACCCAACGGATTTGGTAAAAAGTTGGGATTCTTTCGATTTACAAAAGCCCCATTCTTATTGCAACCACCCTTAAGCGATGAGAAAAGTATTCACGAGGGGTCTCCTTTTTACTCCAAAATTTATTAATAAGATATGTAATTAATAGAATGGTCATTAGCGGATTACATTAAGGTTTCCTTCACGATTTACCTTTTTTCCCGATGCGCCTTGGGCTGATATTCTATAAACATAGGTTCCCATTGGCACTTTAGTTCCTTTGAAAGTGCCATCCCAACGTTCGTTTGCATTAGCAGTTTCAAAAATCATTTCTCCCCATCGGTTAAAAACCTGAATATTAAAATCTTTTATTGCTTCTCCAGCAACGCCGAATGTGTCATTAATTCCATCTCCGTTTGGAGTAAATGTATTTGGGATGTATAATGACATTGCAGGAATTACTTCTGCTTCATTTGAAATACTAAAAACTTGAGGGTTTCCAGCTTTATAAGCAACAATTCTATATTTTCTAGAAAGTTGCACTTGCGAATAGGAGGCATTTGCAACTAAGTTTAAAAGTAATAGTGTAAAGAATATTTTCGTATTTTTTTTCATATGTCCTATTGATTTGACATATGCAAACTACTCCTAGAAACGATTTTTAATGAAGAAGAAACCTCTTTCTAAAACTTTTGTAAGTAATAGTATTAATGTTGTCATAATTAATGCATAAAAGCCATAAGAATTTAATGTATATTATTGAAAAATAATACATTATGAAAGGTTTCAATTTTCATTTTATGTGTAAGAGTGAATGGATTTGTGAGTGAATTTGGGCGGTTTTATTGTCATAAGATGAAACCTTAACAAAAAAATAGATTCTGTTACATTTAGTTGTATTTTTTGGGGAAGGATTTCTAGCTTTTTCTGATGTTAAAGAGTAACCTTTTTATAATAAAAATTATATTTCTAATAAATCAACTATTATTTAAGGATGTTTAAAGAAAAAAATAATCAATCCATATCAATTAAATAAGATGTGTTATTTTTCAAATTCTAGTCTTATTTATTGATTTATTATCACTGTTGTCCGATAAAAGAATAAAGGAAAGAAGATTTTCATCTTCCTTCCTTTAATATTAGTAGGTTTGGTTCGCTAAAACAATAAACCACTATGAGCAAAACTATTCATTTTTA
>JANPGA010000324.1:0-6647 GCA_031423735.1 Bacteroidota bacterium
AACTTTCCCAAAAGTCCATTCTAAAAATTGTGGCATTACCGCTGCCCAAGTTTCTTCATTATGGTGGCCACCTTTTACTTCTACATATTTTAAATCACGACCTTGTTCGAAGCCGATTTCTTCGAGATCATGAATTAAATCGAGTGTGTCATCTATAGAATCAATAACACCATTATGATTTCTATCGGCGAGTTCATCATCTGTACCGCACTCAAACCAAAAACGTTGATTACTTTTTGAATCCGTTCCTCGAACTAAGCGATGCATGATACGATCACTATCATCATATTCTTTACCATAACCTTTGCTTCGCCACCAAAAAGAGCCAGAAAATATTCCTGCAGATCCCAACAATGTCGGATAATTCCAGGCAATATCAAAAGCAGAAAGTCCTCCCAAAGAAAATCCTGCAATTGCATTTGATTCCGGACCTTCCATTACACGAAAATTCTTTTTTATTAGTGGCATCAATTCATTAACAAAAAAACGACTGTACTTATCAGCTTTAGCACCACGTTTTTTATAATCAGGAACACCTGCTACACCATATTCCTGCATACGATTATGCGCGTGCACTCCAACAATTATTAATGGTGGAATAGAATTACGTGCATAACAATCCATTAATGCTTGCTTAAAATTTAATTCCTTTAACGACTGACCATCATTCACAAACAAAGTACGAAATGAGAACTGAGGTGTTTCATCATACCATGGTGGTAATAATATTTCCAATTTTACTTTATGACGTAAGGCAGCTGAAAAAAAATCATCGATATAAACAGATTTAATCTGATCATCTAAAGGATTTAATATTGCTTTTTTTGATTGTGCCTTTTTAAATACACTGCTGATTGCCATGTAAGTTAGTAGGTTATTATGCTTTGCAAAAGTAATTATGTATTTCTTAAAATTCTCCAATTATACGAGATAAAACCAAGAAATTTACAACAATCTTTTGTTGATAGGTTTTATACAAGAATTTTCAATTTTGTGTCCTTTTAACCCTTTGAACCGTTAATTGCCCACATTCAATTTGTTTAACGATTGATTCAATTGCTACATCTTCACCTTGAGAGTCATATTCGGTTTTTAAATTGGACCCAAATAATCGAGCTAATCCTTGCCAGAAAAATGCTTGTAATGAGCCGCGAAGTTCCTTTACAAGGGCATAGGATGTGTTTCCAGTTTCTCGATCTATTAATTTGATTAATAATCTCCCTTGAGTTACGGTTAGCAATTTTAAATCTCGTTCAAAATCCCTTTTTAAATCTTTCTCTGTATCTTTTATAAATCGTTTCCGAGATTTCTCATCAGGAATTTTGGCAATACTATCATTAATGTATTTTAATTGAGAGGCAGCTAAACGAGCGTATGGGTATGCTTTTAAAACATCTCGTCGTAACTTTAAATACGCTTGAACTTTTGCAGCTACTTCTGGCGATAGCGTAGCAATAATTTCTACCGGAGCCATGTAAATAAGCGGAATTGTATCGCCATTTACTATATTAGAAAGTACTTTATATCGTCCATCGGGCATTAAAATTTGAGCCTTTAAAAATGATGGTAACATCAATAAAATAACAGCTACAAATAATTTAATAATTTTCATTATGCTGTTTTGCATTCAATATTTAAGCCAATGATATTTTCAAAACTACAACCGGTTAACTTTCCACAATGAAACACTATTTGCTTGATCTTTAGCATTCGTTTTTTGCTCCCTTCCCTCCTGCTGCAATAAGTTTGCGATAACAACTGCAATTGATTCCTCTTCCGCAGTGCTTGGCTGATTTAATTTTTCAGGAGTGAAATAATGCTTCACAAAATTCGTATCAAACTTACCACTAGTAAAAGCATCATGCTTCATCACATATTGACAAAATGGTAATGTAGTTTTACAACCAACAATTGTATATTCATCAATAGCTCTAATCATTCGTTGAATAGATTCTTCTCTATCTTTTCCCCATGTGATCAACTTTGCAATCATTGGATCATAATAAATTGGAATATCCATTCCTTCTTCAAAACCATCATCAACACGAACACCTGGGCCTTGTGGACGCACATAACGCGAAAGCTTTCCAATATCAGGAAGGAAATTATTAGCAGGATCTTCTGCATAAACTCTCACTTCCATTGCATGTCCGTTAATTTTCAAATCCTCTTGTTTGAAGGATAACGTATTTCCTTCTGCAATTCGTATCTGTTCCTTCACTAAATCTTTTCCAGTAATCATCTCTGTTACTGGATGCTCCACTTGAAGACGAGTATTCATCTCTAAAAAATAGAAATTCATTTTCTCGTCGAGCAGAAATTCAACCGTTCCCGCACCAACATAATCACAAGCTTTTGCAACTTGAACCGCACAACGCCCCATCTCCTCACGAATTTTAGGAGTAAGAATTGAACTTGGAGCCTCTTCCACCACTTTTTGATGACGACGTTGAATAGAACATTCTCTCTCAAAAAGATAAACTACATTTCCATGCGTATCACCTAAAACCTGAATTTCAATATGTCGTGGAGAAGTTACAAAGCGCTCGATAAAAACAGAACCATCACCAAATGCTGATGTTGCTTCACTAACTGCACGATTTAAATTTTCCTCGAATTGATCTTCAGATTCAACTATCCGCATTCCTTTTCCACCACCTCCAGCAGACGCCTTAATTAAAATAGGGAAACCAATTTCTTTGGCAACTTTCTTAGCTTCATTAATATCAGAAATAGCATAATCAGTTCCCGGAACTAGAGGAATATCATATTTTTTCGCGGCAGCTTTGGCAGCAAGTTTACTTCCCATCATTTCCATAGCTTCAGGCGACGGACCAATTAAAACTAAACCAGCTTGACGAACAGCCCTAGCAAAATTTGGGTTTTCAGAAAGGAAACCGTAACCAGGATGAATAGCTTGCGCTCCTGTTTTCTTAGCAGTTTCGATAATCTTATCGATCAATAAATAACTTTGATTTGATGGGGGTGGTCCGATACAAACGGCTTCATCCGCATAACGAACATGCAATGCATTGCGGTCGGCTTCTGAGAAAACTGCAACTGTTAAAATACCCATTTCACGGGCAGAACGCATGATTCGTAGTGCTATTTCACCAGGGTTGGCAACAAGGATTTTTGTGAATTTCATAATCATTTTAAAACATAAAGAAAATCTGAATTTAATAAATCCAATATTTCCTTCGATGTAAAAATAGGAGGTTTAAGTCATATCTGAAAGAATGATTTTTAAAAGTTTCACTAAAAAAATTCGAGTATATGTTTTGCTTTTATTTTTGAAATAAGTTGCACTTTAGGGCTACATGTATTATCTTTGCAGAGGTGAACAGTCAAAAATATAGGACAATCCATGTTTACAAGGATTATTTCTATGACTTTTTTAAGAAACAAAATGAAAAAGTAAGGGAGAAAATTATATGGACATTTACATTGATTGAAGAGGTACAAAAAATTCCAGAAACCTATCTTAAGCACATTGAAAATACTGATGGTTTATTTGAAATTCGAATTCAATTAGGTGGAAATACATTTCGAATATTCTGCTTTTTCGACAATGGAAAACTTATTGTACTTGCTAATGGGTTTCAAAAAAAAACTCAAAAGACTCCGAAAAAAGAAATTGAAAAGGCTTTAAAAATTAAAATGCAATATGAAAACGAAAAAAAATAATGTTCTTACTCTTGATCAATTTAAGGATAAGCATTACGGGAAACCGGGAACAAAAAAACGTGATCTACTAGATAAAGGTTATGAAAACTTTAAAATTGGGGCATTAATTCACGAAGCTAGATTGGAAAAGGGGTTAACGCAAGAAGAATTAGCAGAAAAAGTAGGAACAACAAAATCATACATTTCCAAAATTGAAAATAATTTAAAGGAAGCCCGAATTTCTACACTTATGAAAATTGTTGAATTAGGATTAGGTGGACATTTAGAATTATCCATTAAACTTTAACAAATCAAACAATATCTGAAAAGATAATTATGGTTTGTGTTATTTTTTAGTCACAAAACCAATTAATCTATAAGCCAATTTAGCAAGATTATACTCGCTTAATACAGAACCTTCAATTGGGGCACATTCAACAATATCAAATCCAACAACATTTTTTCGTTCGGTTAATTTGCGTAAGAATTGCATTGTTTCATCCCAAAATAATCCACCAGGTTCAGCTGTTCCAACACCTGGCATAATTGCAGGATCAAATCCATCAGCATCGATAGTCAAATAAACATTCTCCGTTAAGGTATCGATAGCATCATCCATCCAATTAGGATTACTTCGGATATTATGAGCGTAAAACGTATGAATCTTATTGGAAGATGCACTCAATTCTGCTTCTGGAGTACTTAATGCACGAATACCAATCTGTGTAAGCGGAACATCTAATTCATGAACGCGCGCCATCACTGAAGCATGCGAAAATAAATTATCATGGTATGAAAATCTTAAATCTGCATGAGCATCAATTTGAACAACACATAAATTCTTATAATGCTTTTTATGGGCCTTCACAAATCCTAAAGTAACAGTATGTTCGGCACCTAATGAAACAACATATTTACCAGCTTTAATATGATTTTCGGTTTCTGATTCAATAAAATCAATAGCATCACTATCTACTTTATGATGAAAATTCATCGGTTCGGCTGTAGCAATTCCAACTTTCTTATACGTTTCTACTCCTAACATTTCATCATAGAATTCTACAAAATGTGAAGCTTTTAAAATTGCCTCAGGACCTTGTGCAGATCCTAACTTATAGGAAGAAGTATACTCGTATGGCGCAGATTGAATAACAAACTTTGCCTTCTCATATTTATATAATTCGGGCTCAGTAATTCCTAAGAAATTTTTTTCGTAATCGTAAAAATGCATGGCTTTTTTAAGGGTAGATGAATTAATCAGAAGAGATTTCTCGTCTTAGCTTTTAAGAACAATATGAAATTTTATTTACCTGAAATAACTTGTTGAACTAAGTCAGCAGCTTCTTTCAATTGAATTGCAGAGAAAACTTTCAATCCACTTTCGTCGATTAATTTCTTAGCAATATCTGCATTTGTTCCTTGTAAGCGAACAATAATAGGAACAGGAATTTCTCCGATGTTTTTATATGCATCAACAATACCTTGAGCAACGCGATCACAACGAACGATACCACCAAAAATATTTACAAGTATTGCTTTAACGTTTGGATCCTTTAGGATAATACGGAATGCTTGTTCAACACGTGCAGCATCAGCGGTACCACCTACATCTAAGAAATTAGCAGGATCACCACCAGCAAGTTTGATGATGTCCATCGTAGCCATTGCTAATCCAGCACCATTCACCATACAACCAACATTACCATCTAATTTTACATAATTTAAGTTATGCTCACCAGCTTCAACTTCTGTTGGATCTTCTTCTGTTTTATCACGCATTGCTGCATAATCGGGATGACGGAACAAAGCGTTTTCATCTAAACTAACTTTTGCATCTACAGCAATAATTTTATCATCTGATGTTTTAAGAACAGGATTGATCTCAAACATTGCAGAATCAGTTTGGTCATATGCCTTATAAAGAGATGCAACAAACTTTGTCATTTCTTTAAAAGCATTTCCACTTAATCCTAAATTGAAAGCTATTTTACGTGCTTGAAAAGCTTGCAATCCCACCTTTGGATCAATTTCTTCTTTAAAAATAAGATGAGGTGTCTTTTCTGCAACTTCTTCAATATCCATTCCGCCTTCGGTAGAATACATAATGATATTTCGTCCGGTTTGACGATTTAAAAGTACACTCATATAAAACTCAGACGTTGGTGTTGGACCTGGATAATAGACATCCTGAGCAATAAGCACCTTGCTTACCAATTTCCCTTGAGGGCCCGTTTGTGGAGTAATAAGGTTCATACCAATAATGTTTGACGCCTTTTCTTTCACATCATCTAGCGACTTAGCAATCTTAACTCCACCACCTTTACCACGACCACCAGCATGAATTTGAGCTTTAACAACCCACCACTGAGTTCCTGTTTGTTCAGTTAACTTCTTTGCCGCTTCTACAGCTTGTTCAGGGGTATCTGCTACAATACCTTCTTGAATGGCAACACCGAAACTCTTTAAAATTTGCTTGCCTTGGTATTCATGGATGTTCATAATCGAATGCTTTTTGGAATTGCAAAAGTAAAAAATTAGGCTTGCCAACCCTTCCAAAAAGTAACATAAAGTTTTACAAACTTATTTGAGGTAATTTTGTTGTTTACTTTTATAAAATCTTTATTATGAAAACATTAGCAATTAACGATAAGGCGCCTGCCTTTAAAGGCAAGGATCAAAATGGAAAATTAGTATCACTTGCCAGCTTGAAAGGTCAAAAAGTAATCCTTTATTTTTATCCTAAAGACGATACACCAGGATGTACTGCAGAGGCTTGTAATCTTAATGACAACCATTCAAAACTTCAAAAAAAGGGATTTGTAATCATTGGAGTTAGTGCCGATGATGAATCCTCTCACCTAAAGTTTGCCAATAAATACGGCTTAAAGTTTAGCTTAATTGCTGATACAGATCATAAAATTTTGGAAGCTTATGGAGCATGGGGCGAGAAAAATATGTATGGAAGAAAATACATGGGAATA